>DAISJE010000128.1:0-9646 GCA_036821665.1 Bryobacteraceae bacterium
GGCGCAGGGCATCGCGAGCGGACCGGAAGAAAAGTATAAGGCTGACACGAAGCAGACGCTCGAGTCCATGATTACGTCCCCGCAGAATGTCGACCGGGAACTAAGAGTGGCGCTTACCTCCGATCGCGCTACTTCGGCGGAAGCGATGAAAGAAATGATGGAGACCGACATTCGGCCCGAAATGGCGAATATTAAAGTTCCTGTGCTGATCCTGGGAAGCTGGATTGCGTACAAGGACTATGGCGTGACCCACGATAGTACTCTCGCGCTTTACTCCAAAGAAATGTCCGGACACCCTGGAACGAAAGTTGTACTGAACGACACGTCACGCCATTTCATTCAGCTCGACGACGCCGACTGGTTCTACAGTCAGATCGACGCTTTCATTAAATAGAGAAAGCAGCCATGCAAAGCCCATCCGAGCGAACGCGCCGTCGCGTCCTGTACTGGTGCCTGCAATTCTTCGGCTGGGGCAGCTATTTCAGTTGTTCGGAGTTGATCGTAGTTGCGGTTGCACACAACCGCGGGCTCGCGCTCGCTTGGCCGTTCATCGGGCTGGAGCATCTGCTCGCATCGCATGTGCTTCGAACGGTATTTCAGCGGAAGCAGTGGATCAAGCTTCCGGCGCGCAGGCTGGTTTTGCGCATGCTCGCTATGTGCGCTTTGCTCGCGGCACTGGTTCAACTCGTTGCGGTGCCGATCGTTGTCGGATTCGGTGCTGCGCGATTTGGTGAGCAACTCCGGAATTGCTGGCAATACGGGCTCTACTCGTTTGTATTGTTCCTGGTGTGGAGTGCTCTTTATCTGGCGTTCGAATATTTCTTTCTCTACCGCGATACGGAATTGAACCGCTTGCGCCTGGAATCGAATCTGCGGGCCATGGAGTTGGCCGCGCTAAAGGCGCAGGTGAATCCCCACTTCCTCTTCAATTGCCTGAACAATGTGCGTTCTCTGGTTGTCGAAAATGGCGACCGCGCGAGAGAAATGCTGCTGCGGCTTTCGGACTTGCTGCGTTATGCTCTCGATGCAGGGCGGCATGAGCGTGTGGCGCTCGCCGAAGAGCTGCGAGTTGTATCCGATTATCTTGATCTTGAGAAATTGCAGTTCGAAGAGCGGCTTTCCTGGAAACTCGACATTTCACAGGAGGCGCTCCACGCGACAATTCCGCCGATGCTGCTGCAGCAGCTTGTGGAGAACGCTGTGAAACATGGAATCGCCGTTCAGACCGGCGGGGGCGATATTCTGATTAGCGCGCGAACTCAGAATGACGAACTCTGGCTTCGTGTCGAAAATACGGGACAGGTGCGGGGCGCATCCGAATATGCGGTTCGCGCATTCGAGCAGAATGCGCTCGATTACCTCGTGAAACCGGTCTCGCCGGAGCGCCTCACCCAAGCAATTGATCGTGCGCGTCAGGCGATGGCGCAACAGCAACATGAGCCGGGCAAACGCCGTGATCTCTTGGGATTGGCCGATCGCGTATTTGTCAAAGATGGAGAGAACTGCTGGTTCGTGCCGCTCGGAGAGATACGGCTATTCGAAGTGGAGGGCAGTTACTCGCGCGTCTATTTCGGCTCAAGCCGGCCCTTAATCCCAAAGACGTTGAACTATCTGGAATCGCGCCTCGACCCGCAAGCTTTCTTTCGCGTCAGCAGGCAGCATATCGTGAACCTGAACTGGGTGAAGGATGTGGACTCCTGGTTCTCCGGCGGCCTCCGGCTCACTCTTAAAACCGGAGAAATTGTCGAAGTGTCCCGGCGTCAGGCCCAGCACTTTCGAGAACTGATGAGTTTATAAGGCCCTTAGGATTTAATCCCACAGTTTGACGAGCAATGATAAACAAGCCGGCTTTGACATAGCTGATACACTGCAACCAGGATCTTTGCTTGTGTTCGATAGGATTACCTTCGACCCCAAAATTATGGGCGGGCGCGCCTGTATTCGCGGGATGCGGATTACGGTCGCGTTGGTATTGAACCTAATTGCCAACGGCATGTCAACCGATGAAGTTATCCGTGAATATCCGGATATCGAACCGGAAGATATCCGGCAGGCGCTCGGATACGCCTCGGCCCTCGCAAACGAAGAACTCCACTTATTTACGAGTCCAGCAGCTTGAAATTTTTGGCTGATATGGGCGTCTCGATGACAACCGTTCGAGCGCTTCGCGATCAGGGGCATGATGCAGTCCACTGCGTGAATTAGGTCAACAAACTCTGGCCGACGATCAGATTCTGGCTGCCGCGGTTAATGGATGCCAAATCGTATTGACGTTCGACCTTGATTTTGGAGACCTTCTCGCGGCATCCGGCCGGCAAACTCCTAGCGTTATTCTGTTCCGAATGAGAAATAAGACACCGCGCTCTGTTACTCCGCGCTTGCTTGAAATCTTGGATGAATGCGCGGATGCCCTTGCGGCTGGCGCACTGATCGTAGTCGAAGATTACGGCTACCGAGTGCGTCGTCTTCCAATCCGTAATCGTCCGGCTAATCCAGACCCACGATAGTACATCCTGAAATCATGGAAGCTCGAGCGCGCGCAAGGGAGCTTGCCGCCGAATATTGCGCCAAAGGCGATCCAACCGGCTGGTTCGAGCAGCTTTATCGCGAAGCTGAGAAAGGCACCGCCCGTATTCCCTGGGCCGATCTCACGCCGAATCCCAACCTGATTGAGTTCTGGACGCAGCACCCGATCACAAGCACGGGGAAGCAGGCTCTTACGATAGGCTGCGGCCTCGGCGACGATGCAGAACAGCTTGCGGCCTGGGGCTTCGAAACTACAGCGTTCGACATCTCGCCTTCGGCCATTGAGGCGTGCAAGCGAAGATTCCCACATACCAAAGTCAGATATGTCTCTGCAGATCTGTTGAATCCGCCTGGCTATTGGCGCCGGGCATTCGATTTCATTCTGGAGTCCTATACGCTGCAGGCGCTACCGGAATCGGTCCGCCGCGACGCGCTCCGGCGCATCGGAGACTTCATTTGTGAGGGAGGGCATCTGCTCCTCATCACGAGGGGCCGCGGAGAACAGGACGAGAGTCGCGCGATGCCATGGCCGCTAACACATCGTGAGCTGGATTGCCTGAAACAGATCGGGTTGAACGAGCTGTCGTTTGAAGATTATGTCGATACTGAATCGCCGCCGGTGCGCCGCTTCCGGGTTCTGTATCAACGGAGGTGATTTGCTGGCGGCTCCCAATAACTTCTTCCGAAATGCCAGAGCAGCCCGCCTGCGCAAACCAGTCCGGCAATCAGCATGGATATTTGCAACTCCGGCGCAGCCGTTGGATTTGCCCATGTGGTGACGCTGACGGGCTTGAACCACACCCAGACCACAAAAAAGTTAAATACCTGGACAGCAAGCAGTAAGAAAAGAACCAGCCGCGGCCAGGTAAGCAAAAAGCCCAGGAGTCCAACGGATAACAAGAGAATATCCGTGTAGGAGCCGTGCGCGGTAATGGTTCCGCGCGGTCCGAAGATCACAATCGACCAGATCAAGAAGTTGAACAGAGCGGCTAGCGTGATCCATCGCGCGTAGGGTATCGCTCGCGCACTCTTTTTCCTTAGAAACAGCATTAACGCCGCCAACCAGCCTAGGTTTATGATCCCGAGCGCATCCCAGACATATTCGCGCTGCGCATAGCGCGATGGCGCCGGACGCGTTATATTGGTCGGACCCCTCCCGAACAGCGTCAAAACATTGCTCAGTTTGTATTCCGCAATCGTCGCAAGACTGCGGTTCTCGTAAGCATCTCGAATAGCCTGCCAAATGGATCGCGAATCGATACCGCCCACGCCCGCCAGATGCATCTTCACGAGACGGTTTCCAGGCGGATCGTAGAGCTTTTGATAGCTCATCCAGGGAGCCACAAATAAGCCGATCACGATCACACCCAAAACCCAGTGCCGGGCCGTCCATAGCTTTCGCTTCGCAACCAGAACCACCGCAAGCGCGGGAGCGCTGAAGATGCCGCCCGGATGGGCCAGGATCGCCAATGCAAAGCTAGCTGCCGTAAGTGTCGTCTCGAGCGCCGATATGCGGCGGTCCTCGATTGCGACTTTGGCAATCAAAGCAAAGGCAAACAGCATCAATCCGGCGCTCAATAGCTTCGGCCAGAGGTACAGGCTGTTGTAGAAGAGAAATCCGGAGAACACCAGAAATCCAAGAACCTGTCTGATTCGTTTATCCGAAGCACGAATCGATTTTAGAAATGCCCAAATACCGCACACCCATAAACATTGCAGTGCCGTGCCCAGGAGCTGATATTGAAGCCCGGCATTGCCGACAAATCGGATAGGCCGCTGCAGAAGAAAAATGCCGGCCTGTAGCGGAGGACGGTCGCTGCTCAGCCAATCGCCGCAGCAAAAGGGTTTGAGAGGCTGTTGATCGTAAATTCGTTCGGCGAAGATGTAGGGGATCAGATCGTCGCCCGGTCGGACGCCATCAAAGAAGCGCACATTGGCGAGATCGACTCTCGAAGTAAACGGATTACTGAACAGGAAGAAAAAACACAAATAGCAGAGCCCGGCAACGAACACGTATGCAAACGGCGCGGCCATGCTTCGGATCAGAAGTCTGATCTGCGAGTTTTTCAGGCTTCGCGCCAGCACAAACGCCGCCACAAACAAAAGCCCAAACGAAAATATCCGGCCCGCGAGCTTGCTTCCGAAGTAAATCCAGAACGCCGCGTAGCCTGAAGCCGCGCTAACAATTACCGTGAGTATGGCTGCGCAGACCGCACAGAGCTTGTGCCGGGCAGCCAGCATTGTGGCGGCCGCCAGCCCGGGCAGAAGAAACAATCCAAAATCGAATGCGAATAACGGGACGATGCCGAGCGACACAAGCTATTTGGAAAGCGTCAGTGCCCTTCCGCTTCCAGAAATCGCTCTGCTTCTATAGCGGCCATACAACCCGCGCCGGAAGCCGTGATGGCTTGGCGATAAATGCGATCCTGCACATCGCCGGCATGAAAGACGCCGGAGATATTGGTTCGCGCGCCGCCGTGCGAAATGATGTAGCCATCCGCATCCAGATCAAGTTGTCCGCCAAAGGGTTTCGTGTTGGGAATGTGCCCGATGGCGACGAAGAAGCCGTCCACCTCGCGATCATAAACTTCGTGCGTTTTGACATTGCGGAGTGTGACGCTATGGACGTGCCCTTTTTCGGGATCGTGAATATCCTCGATCACGGTGTTTGTGATGAAGCTGATTTTTGGATTCTTTTGTGCGCGCTCCAGCATGATCTTGGAGGCGCGAAATGTCTCGCTACGATGAACCAGCGCGACTTCGCTGCCGAAGCGGCTGAGAAAGTTTGCTTCTTCCATTGCGGAGTCGCCGCCGCCGATAACCATAATCTTCTTGCCCCGAAAGAAGAACCCGTCGCAGGTTGCGCAGGAGCTGACGCCGTGGCCGATCAGCTTCTGTTCGTTCGGTAGGCCGAGCCAGCGCGCCGACGCTCCGGTGGCAATAATGAGTGTGCGAGTAAGAATCTTCTCGCCGTCTTCGAGTTCCAATGTGAAAGGCCGCCGCGAAAGATCGGCATGCGTCACGCGGCCGTGGCGGTATGTCGCTCCGAAGCGCTGCGCCTGCTGCTTCATGTTCTCAACCAGGGCCGGCCCCATGATGCCTTCCGGAAATCCCGGAAAGTTTTCGACATCGGTGGTGATAGAAAGCTGGCCGCCAGGCTCATGCCCTTCCAGCACAAGCGGTTGGAGGTTCGCCCGGGCCGTATAAATCGCGGCTGTGTTCCCGGCGCAGCCTGAGCCGAGTACTACTACATTCAATAGTTCACTCATGGTTATGAAAGCTCGCCGGTCAGGACCGTCAAGCTAGGAAATGGTTGGTAATGTGAAATGCCAGCCACGAACCAGAGTACGCTAACGCCAGCATGTAAGCGAACTGAAAGACCGGCCATTTCCACCCACCCGTCTCGCGTTTAACGACAGCCAGCGTGGAGAAACACTGCATCGCAAACGCGAAGAAGATCAGAAGCGCCACCGCTCCGGCCGTGCTCAGGTCCTGATGCAGCGCCGTTTGCAAGCCTTTTGCCTGTGATTCCTCGTCTCCTTCGATGCCGTAAATAGTGCCGAGGGTGCCGACGATCACTTCCCGGGCTGCTAGCGATGTGATCAGACCGATGCCGATTTTCCAGTTGAAGCCCAGCGGCTTGATCGCGGGCTCGATGGTTTTGCCGATCATTCCGGCCGCGCTGTGCTCGAGCGGCGGCGTGTGGCCATGCTCCAAAGGCAAGTGAGCCAATACCCACAGCACGATAGCCACCAGGAGAATCACCGTTCCAGCCCGGTGCAGGAACACTTTGGCGCGATCGATCAGCCGCAAGGTCAAGGATTGCCAGGTGGGCCAGCGATAGGGCGGCATCTCTAGTACAAAAGAAGAGCCGCGGCTCTTCAGAATGCTCGATTTTAAAACTCGCGCGGTTGCAATCGCCGCCAGAAAACCCAGAATGTAGAGGCTCAGCATGGTGACCGCCGGCAGCGACAGAACACCGCCGAGCAGCGGAATATTCGGAATAAATGCTGCGATCAGCAGCGTGTAAACGGGAAGCCGCGCCGAGCAAGTCATCAATGGAGCAATCATGATCGTCGCGATTCGATCGCGCTTATTTTCGATGACCCGCGTGGCCATGATTGCAGGAACCGCGCACGCATACGCCGAGAGCAGGGGAATGAAGGATTTGCCTTGCAATCCGAACTTGGACATCGTGCGATCGGCAATAAGCGCGGCGCGCGCGAGATAGCCGGAATCCTCAAGTATCCCGATGAACAGAAACAGCAGCAGAATCTGCGGTAAAAACACCACTACCGCCCCTACGCCGCTCCAAACGCCATCTACCAACAGTGACCGCCAGGGCGAATTGGGCAGCACGTGCTTCATCCACACGCCCGATGTGAGAACGAATCCCTGCATGCCGTCCATGACCGGCTTTGCCCACGAGAAAATGCTCTGAAAGACGGCCACAACGATGCCTGCGAAGATCAGTGGCCCGGCAATCGGGTGCAGAAAAACGGCATCCAACCGGCGCGTCCAAAGCGGTGGCGCGGGTGCGCTGTAAGAAGCGCGAACTCCCAGCTTGGCGGCCCACTGGCGGATCTTCGGAACATCGTGAAGAACCGGAAGCTCTATTTTCGGGGGCGGGGTGTTCAGTCGTACGGCGGTACCCAGCAAGAACTGCTGAATACGATCGATCCCAGTCCCTTTCGCCGCGCTGATCAGCGCTACCGGGCAATTCAGTTCATTCGAGAGTCCGGCAACGTCCACCTTCCCGCCTCGCGCAGCCAGATCATCCGCCATGTTCAGCAGAATCAGCGTCGGAAGGCCCAGGCTTAGAACCGGCGCTGCCAATACCAGGTTCCGGCCGAGATTTGTCGAGTCCAGAATCAGAATGACCGCATCGGGTTTCGGGAAGTCGGGCCGTTCACCTTTTAAGATGTCGTGCGTGACTTGCTCATCTTCGGCGCGCGGGTGAAGGCTGTAAACACCGGGGAGATCGACGAGGAATACCTCGTGGTTGTCCTTTAACTTGGCTTTCCCCATACGGTGCTCGACCGTAACGCCGGGAAAGTTCGCCACTTTCTGCCGCAGACCCGTTAGCCTGTTGAAAAGGGTTGACTTACCGGAGTTTGGCGGGCCGACAACAGCGACGATAATCGGCCTGTCAGCCGCCGGGCGAGGCGGCAGAATAGCCGGGTTGGGTAGCAGGCCCGCGCGCGGCGTATCTCCATGGCAGCTACTCATGTAAGCACAACAAAATCCGATTCCGGATCCCGCCGGATATAAAGCCGGGCTGCTGTGTCATCCCGGAGCGCGATCTCAGAGCCATCGACCCGAAAAACGCGCGGTCCCCCGCCGGGTGCCCTTTTGCCCGGTATGATTTCGTTCCCTGGGAGAAAGCCGAGTTCCATCAAACGGCGACCCATATCTTCGGGTAAATCCAACCGATCCAATATGCAACGCTGTCCCGTGGGGAGGTCGGCCAGCGTCAGCGGAGGACGGTGAGCTGCTTTACGGCCTTTTTTCCGGGAAAGCATGATATCGGACCTTTTTAGTATGAGATACCCCGGCGAGACTGTCAACCGATTGGCTTGTAAGAGGATAGTGAAGATTTAAAAGGGTAAGGCTGCTTCACGCGAACACCGGCTGAGCGCTGATAGCTGACCGCTCTTACTTCCCGAGTTGTGGGAATTCCGCTCCCGCGTCTTCTGTAGCCTTCTGTGAAGCCGGGATATCGATGCTGGAAATGGGTATTTTGCGCGTGGCCTGATTCGTGAAATCCCAGAATGTACCGTCTACCACGGCGTAATCCTGCACCTGAATCTGTTGGCCCGTTCGCAAAACGAGCTTAATCGGCGGGGTAGGAGGAAGCTCTTGCTGCGGTTGCGCCATTGCGGGTGCATCGCTGGAAGATTGCGCCGGCTGATTGCGCGTCGCTTCCTGATCCATTCGAAGCTGATCGATTTGCGCGCTCAGATTTTGTATTTGCTGTCCCAGCAGGTTTGCCGTTACTTCTGCCGACTGAACGTTGGGATCTTGAGCGGAGTCATACGGCGGATACCCGTCAAAGCTGCTGTCGCTATAGCCCAGAAATGGGTAATAATACGGCGCAACGAAATAAGCTTGCGGGACGTGGCGGTAATCGTGTCGGTAAAAATGAGAGCTCGATTTTAGCGCTCCGGGATTGATGCCGGTAAAGCCTGGTGATGCGGGTGCTCGCAACCCAAGCGGTGGCGGACCTGAACCGCGTATCGGGAACGGCCGGCCGCCTCCGCGCGGCTGGGTGCTCGGGACGCTCGGCGCAACGACATGTGATCCGCCATAGCTGTGCGTGGATGCACCGAACCCGGCGCGTTGAGCCAGTACCGGCGTGACGCCGATCGCCGTTGCGGTCATGGCGATTAACCCTGCTCGTACCCACATGTCCATCCCGAACCTCTGGCTTCAGATTAGCGCGATTTCGCTGCCACTTAATCCTAATTGTTAGACGTGCCGGGACCGGCCGGAAGTTGCGACTCCGCCTGTCCCGAATACAATGGGAATTCCATGCGGATCGCGCTGGCGCAGATCAATAATACCGTTGGCGATCTGGATGCGAATGCGGCCAAGATCCTTGATTTCTCCCGCCGTGCCGAGCGGACCGGAGCGGAAGTCGTCGCTTTCCCCGAGCTGGCGCTGACTGGTTATCCGCCGCGTGACCTGGTTGAAAAACATTCCTTTCTCGATCGCACGGCCCAAGCCATGGATAGCATCGCCCGCGAGTCCGCTGCGCTCGATATCGCTCTCATCGTCGGCTACGTCGCAAGATCGCCGAATGGGGCAGCGGTTCACGCCCAGAATGCCGCGGCAGTTATCGAAAACGGGCACATCGTCTTTAGGCAATGCAAGATGCTGTTGCCGACCTATGATGTCTTCGACGAAGTACGCTATTTCCAACCAGCGGCCTCGCAAGACATATGCACGATTCGGGGAACCAGGATGGCCATCGCCATCTGCGAAGACGCCTGGAATGATAAGCAATTCTGGGAGCGCCGGCGCTATGCGCGCGATCCGATCGAGGAACTCGTGCACAAAGGCGCGGAGCTAATCGTTTCCATTAACGCGTCTCCTTGGAACATAGGGAAACGTAAGCTGC
>DAISJE010000129.1:0-9551 GCA_036821665.1 Bryobacteraceae bacterium
GCGGTAGAACGATGACTCGTCCCTTCGGAGTAAACGCGTATACTTCTTCGGCGTAAAGATCCATCTTCACGCCCGATAGAAATTCGCCCGAATCGCTCATATCGCGTTGCCATTCGACAAGCTGTCGAAGCCACGCAATCCGCTGATCGTCAGTACCCGGACCCTTGCTGCCTTCCTTGTATTTCCAATGAGCCGCGATTCCTTCCTCAGCGATGCGGTGCATTTCTTCGGTTCGAATCTGAATCTCGAAGGTAACGCCGCCCGGTCCGATCACGGACGTGTGCAGCGATTGATACAGGTTGGGTCGCGGCATTGCGATGAAATCCTTAATACGTCCAGGAATCGGATGCCATTCGTTGTGGATCACTCCAAGCGCCGCATAGCAGTTCTTAACCGAATCCGTTATGATGCGCACGGCAAGAATGTCGTAGACCTGATCGAGTGTGATCCTTTGGCGCTTGAGTTTCAAATACACCGAATAGGCGCGCTTTACGCGGCCTTCCACACGCGCCGGTATGTTTTCTCGTGCCAATTTCTGCTCAATGGTTGTTTGTACCTGCCGCAACCAAGCCTCGTTTTCCTGGCGCTTTGATTCGATCTCGCGCATCAGATCGGCGGCTTCTTCGGGATGCAGTACCTGAAAGGAGAGGTCTTCCAATTCGCCGCGCATTTTGCCCATTCCCAAACGGTGCGCAATAGGCGCGTAGATATCGATCGTTTCCTGCGCAATGGCCTCCTGCCGCTCCGGCGGCAGCGAACGCAGCGTTCGCATATTGTGCAGGCGATCAGCCAGCTTAACGATCACGACGCGAATGTCGCTGGTCATCGCCAGCAACATCTTGCGCAGGCTCTCCGCCTGGCGGTCGTCGCGATTGGCAAAGCTGATTTTGCTCAGCTTCGTGACACCATCCACGCAGCGGGCAACGTCTTCACCGAACAACTCTCTGATCTGCTCCAGGCGTGCCGATGTGTCTTCAACGACGTCATGCAAAAGCGCCGTTTCGATAGAAACCAGATCCATCTGCATGTCGGCGAGAATGTGAGCGACCGCTAGGGGATGGGTGATATAAGGTTCGCCGGACTTGCGCTTCTGCAGTTTGTGGTGTTCGGCCGCGAAGCGATAAGCGCGGTCAAGTGCCGCAAGATCGTCCTTGGGACGGAGCGCTTGTGCCTTCTCTTCCAGGCTGCGATACAACTCCTCCACTTGCGGTGGGTCCAAAACACTTGTGGACATCTACTGTTAATTCTTAGGTTAGCCTGGAGGACATAGCGCGAAACTGAATCGTTTGTTTAGAGGCGGCTTATTGCAGTGTCTTTAGCAATTCGCTTCGCACGGGCCAGACGCCGATTACGTGCCGGTTGACAACCTGGAACGATCCCGCTGTCAGCAATCCCGTCAGGTCCGCGGGGTTCGGCCGCTCCCGCTCTCGCGCGAGTTCCAGTTTCAGCAGCTTGGTCTGAAGCTCCAGCTGATTCCGAATGGTATCTGCTGTCACACTGTTTGGGCAGGCCGCGTCCAGCCGGATCTCGAAAGCAGCTTGCGTGTTTCCTTCGGCTGGGCCCAACGAGAGAATCACAGGTCCGGCGGATTGGAGCGTGATCGCGAAAATGCGGAGCGGCAGCGGTATATCGATCGGATTTTTTAGCACATCCTGAGAAACTTTCACCCATACTGGCGCCTGAGGCACAGGCTGCTTGTTCGGCCGTTGCTGTGAGCCAATCGATTGAACCGCTGAGCGGTTTGGACTCACGGCGAGCGCAATCACGTCTGGCTGGATGGGCCGCAATGACGCCCAGCGCCCTGGTCGACTGGTCTGAATACTGCAGTAGCCGTCACTGAGGCATTCGCCACCATGTTCTGTGACATAGTTTTGTAGTTTGTCCCACTCGAACCGGCCGCGAGCCGCGAAGAAGATGTGGCCCTGGTCAATAGCGGCTGCCAGCGCGTCGATGTCCTTTGTGAAGTCGAAGCGTGTCTGGCGAACGAATTTGGCGTAATCTTGTTCTGCGGCTGGTTTAGCGCCCGCCAGCAACGGCATCATTCCCGCTTGCCGTAAAACAACAAAATTCGCGAAAAACAGGCTCGCATCTTTAGCCGGCAGCAGCCGAACGAGATCGGAATCCGAGCGCACCAGCCGGTGCCGGTAAAAATCGAGCGCAAACAGGAAGGCTGCAATTACGACCGCCAGTACCAGGAGAAAGGCCCAGGGAGGCAGACGCAAACGCACGCGGTCCTTCATCTATGCGTGCGCCATTTCGAGCGCTCTGGATCGTTTCCAAAGCTCGATATAAGGCGCGAGGTCGCGCATAGTCGCAGCGAATTGATCGAAGGTGAGCGATTGCGCTCCATCGCTGATGGCTTTTTCCGGATAGGGGTGAACTTCCACAATTAAGCCATCCGCCCCGATCGCCACTCCTGCTCTGCATAACGAGGGCACCAGGCTGCGCTTTCCTGTTGCGTGGCTCGGGTCGAGAATAACGGGCAGATGAGAAAGCTCATTTAGTACCGAGACGGCGGTGATATCGCAGGTATTGCGGGTAGCGGTCTCGAAGGTGCGAATGCCTCGCTCGCAGAGGATCACATGGGGGTTCCCATGAGCGACGACATATTCTGCCGACATCAGTAGCTCTTTGATTGTGGAGCTAAGCCCGCGCTTCAGCATAACCGGCCGATTGGCTTTCCCAAGCTGCTTCAGCAATGCAAAGTTCTGCATGTTTCGAGCGCCAATCTGCAAAATATCGGCGTACTCGGCAACCATCTCAACGTCCCGATCGCTCATCACTTCTGTGATGACTCCGAGTCCGGTCTCCTGTTTGGCCTTATGCAGGAGTTTCAGGCCCTCAAGTTCCATGCCCTGAAAATCATACGGCGACGTACGAGGCTTGAACGCTCCGCCGCGCAGGAATTTTACGCCGTGCCTGGCTACGAAATGCGCTGTTTCGAGGATCTGTTTCTCGCTCTCGACCGAACAGGGTCCCGCCATGACGATGAACTCATCGCCGCCAATGTCGGTTCCGTTCGCTCGAATCTGTGATTTGAATGGGCGAAACTCACGGCTAACAAATTTGTAAGGCGCGGAAATGCGGACTGCTTTTTCCACTTGCGGCATGGCTTCGAGCGATTCGAGACAGGCCGTTACGTCTCCCACTCCCACAACTCCGATAACTACGCGCTCTTCACCCTCAATCGAGTGGACCTTGTATCCGAATTCGCGTATCCGCTCGCAAACTGCGTCGATCTCCTCACGCGTCGCATGCAATTTCATCGATATGATCATCTGCCCCTCACAAGTAAGTAGGATCCCCTAAAAAGCCGAAAGCCCACTCGCTTCCGAGTGGGCCTCCCTTCAAAACCTTTTCCGCCAGCTTGATTTACGCGGACGGCCCTCGGAACGATCCGGGCAGAAGCCAAAATCGAAACCAATAAAAGCTGGCCGTGTTGTAAAGCATCCGAACTTAAAAGTATGCCACAGTCTTGCGTCGTTTCATATACGCCGCCGCCAACAAGACAATGAGCGCACTGGCGGCCAAGCCTGCCGTTGCCGGTTCGGGGGTAAACGGGTCCGGTGTCGTTCCGTCCGAAGCGAACCGCGAAACGGAGACGCTCGCGAAAGTGAAGGCAAAACCCCCAGATGCGCTATCGAACGTTGTTAGCGATTCGCTTCCGCCCAGTTCGACAATGTTGAAGGCGAATGCCGGCACTTGTATAAGAACAGCGCAGCCAAGCCGGTGACAGTTATCGACCGTATCAAGGCTGTTGTAATCCAAAACCGGAGATCCGATTGCGGTCGAGCCGATTTTAATTTCCGAAAACAGTGGACCCGATGAAGCGTTCAATTCGCTGTCGGTCTGAATGAAGATAGCAACCTTAAATAGGTCAGACGCAGGCGAATCAGGAATCGAGAAAACATCATCGAAGGAAGCGCTGCCGGAACTAGTTTCACCGCTGGGGGCTGCGATGCTTTGTCCCGCCCTCGCGACTGCAAATATGTTCCCGTCCAGGTTTGGCGTGTTATTTACAAGCGTCGAAGTTACCGGTCCCAGGGTGCAGGAAGCGCTATCGACTGTCGTTACTCCTCCCGAGGAGCATGTGACTTCGCCGGCAACGGCCTGAATCGCGCAGGCAGCAAATAAAGCCGGTATAAGCCATCTCATGTTTAATCTCCCTTTCCGTAGCTTTGAATTTTGCGATCGCCCACTACGTACTCATAGATACAGTACCCGGCAAACGTATGTCACGCAATGTTAATCTTTTGTTTTGAGCATGAAATGGGTCTTCACCCCTTTGCTGCTTCTTACGGTGGCGGTGTTCCTTCGTGCCGACCGGGTCAAAACAAAATCGCCGCAACGTAAGGCCGCCACTAGTTCCAGTAAGAAAACAGTTTCCGCGAAATCAAATACTTCATCTCACAGCCGAATAACGCATGGCCGCAGACGCCGTGCCAGACGCGCTCCAGCGCCTGCTTATCAACTGCATCCCGATACCAGTCGCTATGCGGAAATTCAGAAAGCGCTGTCTGATCGGGGTTACTTCAAAGGTGAGGCGAACGGTCAATGGAACGACGACTCCGTCGACGCGCTGAAGCGGTTTCAGGCCGATCAGAAACTCGATAGTGGCGGCAAGATCGACTCTCGTACTCTTATCGGGCTGGGACTCGGCCCGAAACACGATGCTTCGCTTGCTCCGCCTCATCTTGCGCCTTCTTCCCCTCCGGCCGAAACAACACCGGTTACACAGGCCGCTCCATCTTCCGCGCCGGAAACCAGGCCCGCTCCCGCCGCTCCGCCAAACTAAGCAGGCCAGAATAGGAACAAAGGAGGCCCAAGTGGTTGTCGGAGTTCCGAAGGAAATAAAGGATCACGAAACTCGGGTCGGTTGCGTTCCCAGCATGATTACTGCTCTGCGCGAGCACGGTCATGAGGTGCTGGTCGAAACGCAGGCTGGCGTCGGAAGTTCGATTCCCGATGACGATTATGCCGAAGCCGGCGCCATCATCGTCGATCTCGCCCACGAGGTTTGGAACAAGTCCGATCTCATCGTAAAGGTGAAAGAGCCGCAGCCCTCCGAATATCCGTTCTTTCGGTCCGGCCTGATTTTGTTCACATATCTGCATCTCGCGCCGCTACCCGAATTGACAGAAGCGTTGCTGAAGTCGCGCGTGAATGCGGTTGCGTATGAAACGATTCGCGAGCGCGACAACTCGCTGCCGCTGCTCACTCCCATGAGCGAAGTGGCCGGCCGCATGTCCGTGCAGGTGGGCGCGCAATACCTGGAGCGTCCGAACGGAGGCCGCGGTATCTTGCTGGGCGGTGTTCCCGGCGTCGCTCCTGCCAACGTGCTGGTGATCGGCGGTGGAATCGTCGGTCACAACGCTGCCAAAATTGCCTGTGGTCTAGGCGCGAATGTGACGATTATCGATCGCAACTTGAACCGCCTTCGCGAACTCGATGATATCTACTCGAACGGCATTCGGACACTTGCTTCCAATACCTACACGATTCGCGAAACCGTGCGGCAAGCCGATCTCGTTATCGGCGCGGTGCTTATTCCTGGAGCGGCGGCTCCCAAGCTGGTGCGCCGCGACATGATCTCCACGATGAAGCAAGGTGCCGTTATCGTCGATGTGGCCATCGATCAAGGCGGCTGTGTAGAGACAGCCCATGCCACCACCCATACCGATCCCGTTTACTATGTCGATGGCGTCCTGCACTACTGTGTATCGAATATGCCGGCTGCGGTTCCTCACACTTCTACATTCGGCCTGACAAACGCTACCGTCCCATACGTGCTCGCGCTGGCCGACAAGGGCCTCGAAGGTGCTTGCGAAGACAATCAAGCGATTCGCGAAGGCATCAATATCTACCAGGGCGAGATTACATATCCTGCCGTCGCGGAATCGCAGGGAAAGACCTGGCGTGAGCTCAATGCTGTGATGTAACGGCGCAGCCGCTCTTCTAAGAAGATCGATTAGCATCCTCTCGTTCAACTGTGGTAACATCCGGGCGATTGGAGAAAAACGAATGGATCAGCACTCCAGACGTGATTTCCTGAAAACCGGACTTGCCGCCGCAGCGCTTGCCGGCGCCGGAACCCTGAACCTCAAGGCCGCTCCCGAGACCGCAACTGATTGGGTTACGCTCGGCAAATCCCGCGTTAAAGTGACTCGGCTTGCGCTCGGCACCGGGACTATGAGCGGCCAGGTGCAACGCGATCTAGGTCAGGAAGAATTTACGAAGCTCGTGCGCTATGCGTATGATCGCGGTATTCGCTTCTTTGAAACCGCCGAATCCTATCACGACATGCACAAGATGCTCGGCGTCGCGCTGAAAGGCATTCCGCGCGACAGTTACCGGCTCATGACCAAAGTGACCACTCGTCCCGGCGAGGATCCGCAGGAAAAGATCGATGAATTGCGTAAACTCGCCAATACGGACTATTTCGATATCGCTCTGTTGCACTGGCAGCATGTCGCGACATGGCCGCAGGATACCGTTCGCTGGCAGGATGGGCTTCTTGAAGCGGAAGCGAAGCACGCCGTACGTTCCCATGGGGCATCTGTCCACGGACTTCCCGCGCTGCGGAAGTTCCCCGGCAATGAGTGGCTCGAAATCGCCATGATCCGGATGAATCACAAGGGCGTTCGGATGGATGCCGAAGACTACAACACCAGCGGACTCGGAAACGTTCCTGAAGTCGTCGAGCACGTGAAGCAGGTCCACAAGCAGGGAATGGGCGTCATCAGCATGAAGCTTGTAGGCGAGGGCCAGTTCACAAATCGCGAAGATCGCAAGAAAGCGATGAGATTCGCGTTCCGGCATGCGGGCGTCGATGCCGTGACCGTCGGCTTCAAAAGCACGGCAGAAGTAGACGAAGCGATTGACAATCTGAACCTCGCACTGGCGTAGTGTCTGAAAAATTCGCCGGACAGACGGCCCCGCCGAGTGGAGCGATGACCTAAAATCGGGGACACCCCTGCTGATCGGATACTGCAGCGATTCGTACGCCAGCCCGGAGTGTCCCCGATTTCTCTGAAATGCAAACAGAGCCGCGCGCAAAGCAAGCGGTTGTCATCCGCCCGCAATCGCACCAACTATCAAAAGCGGCTCCTTCCCCTTTGCCACCGCATCCGGCAGCGGGGTATCCGGCGGGTCGTGTGATAAATCCTCCTCGCAGGCGAAAAACCGTACAAACGCCCGGCGCTGGTGGGTGACATGGTCGCGAATCGTTCCGCGCAACGTCGGATAGCGCTCTTCAAGCGCGTCGAGAATGGAGCACATTGTAACCGGTCCTTGGACGTCCAGTTGCACCTCGCCTCCAACGCCGGCCAGTGTGCGCAGATGCGCCGGAAGAACCACCCGAATCATTGCAGCGTCTGCACTTCGACGGAAAGCACTGCCGGAAGATCTCGCGCGATAGCAGTCCAGCTATCGCCGCTATCCGACGATGCGTACACTTGCCCGCCAGTTGTGCCGAAATAAATGCCGCAGGAATCGAGCGAATCCACGGCCATCGCGTCGCGTAGCACATTCACATAGCAATCGCTTTGCGGCAGGCCTTTGGTGAGCGGTTCCCATTCATTTCCACCTGTCCGGCTCCGAAATACCCGCAGTTTTCCCTCGTGCGGATAATGCTCCGAATCGCTCTTGATAGGGACAACATAGATGGTGTCTGGCTCGTGCGTGTTCACGTCGATTACGAACCCGAAACCGCGACGCCCGTCGGGGAGCCCGGTCTCGGTAGGAAGATTGCCGTTGACTTCCTGCCACGAATCACCGCCGTTATCGCTTCGCATAACGTCCCAATGCTTCTGCATGAACAATACGTCCGGACGCGAGCGATGCATAGCAACATGGTGAACGCAGTGACCGACTTCTGCTGTCGGATCGGGAATGTACTGCGAGTGCAGCCCGCGGTTGATGGGCTGCCAAGTCTTTCCACCATCTTCCGTCCGGAAAGCGCCCGCCGCCGAAATGGCGATAAAGATCCGCTCGGGATTTTTTGGGTCCAAAAGAATTGTATGCAGACACATTCCGCCGGCGCCCGGCTGCCAGTGTGGCCCGGAGCCATGCCCGCGTAACCCCGCTAGCTCCTGCCAGGTCTGGCCGGCATCTTTCGAAAGAAACAAAGCCGCGTCCTCGATACCGGCGTATACGGCGTCCGGATCGTTCAGAGAAGGTTCAAGGTGCCAGACTCGCTTAAATGCCCATGGGTGCGGCGTCCCGTCGTACCACTGGTGCGTGCCAGGTACGCCATCGTATTCAAATTTATTCCCGACGGCTTCCCAAGTCTTCCCGCCGTCGTTTGAGCGCTGTATCACCTGTCCAAACCAGCCGCTCGATTGCGATGCATACAGCCGGTTGGGGTCAACGGGCGATCCCTTCATGTGATAAATCTCCCATCCTCCAAAGTGAGGACCGTTTATCTCCCACTTGGCCCGCTTGCCGTCTGAGGTGAGGGTAAATGCGCCTTTGCGCGTGCCGACCAATACCCGTACGCTGCTCATGGTTTGTAATTTTTGTTCCTTTCCAGGTTCAGGCAGTTGCCCTACTCTTTATACGAACGGCGCGCCCGCAAATCGACACCGAGGCCAAAATTTTTTTAAATCTGCCGGCACGAGATACTAACGTCTATGCGCTTCTTCCCCTTTGCCGGGCTCCTTGTCTGCTGCTGCGCCTTGTTGGCCGATTTCACCCCAAAATGGAATCAACCGCTTCCGCCGTATCGGATTATTTCAAACCTCTACTACGTCGGCACCAATTATCTCGCCTCTTTCCTCATCACAACACCGCAAGGCGACATTCTGATCAACCCCGACTATGAACAATCGGTACCTCTGATCCAAGCCAGCGTCGAAAAACTCGGTTTCCGCTTTTCGGATATCAAGATCATTCTAATCAGCCATGCGCACGACGACCATGCTGCCGGTTGCGCTCTGGCCAAGAAACTGACGGGCGCCAAACTGATGGTTATGGATGCCGATGTTGCCGAAATCGAGAGCGGCGGAGCGAACGATTTTCAATATCGCCAGCACTGGACCGCGGTGAAAGTCGATCGCATACTGCACGACGGAGACAAAGTTCAATTAGGCGCCATAACCTTGACGGCGCGCCTCACTCCAGGGCATACAAAGGGCTGCACCACGTGGACCACGGACATCAGCGATGGCGGCCGCGTTTACCACGTCGTGATCGTGGGGAGTCCGAATGTGAATCCCGGCTACAAACTGGTTGGCAACAAGCGTTATCCCCAGATCGCTGCCGATTACGAAAAGACGTTTCGCGTTCTGGCGAGTTTGCCTTGCGATATTTTTCTGGGGGCGCACGGCGTCTATTACGATATGGACGACAAGCTAAAGCGGTTTCGAGCCGGAGAGCGCAATCCGTTCATCGATCCGGAAGGCTATCGGGCCTACGTCGCGGAACGCAAGCAAGCTTTTGAGTCGGAACTGGCCGAGCAACAATCGAAGTAGGGCGGCGAACTCCGGTCCGCGCGATATAATTCGTCTATTTAATCACCCCGTACTCCCGGAGCACAGCATCCACGTCTGTGT
>DAISJE010000130.1:0-4381 GCA_036821665.1 Bryobacteraceae bacterium
GCCGGGAAAAAATCGGTCGAACAGCAGTTTCTCTTTATCGCTCAATTTGAGGGGCCCGCGCGTGTGCGCAATAAACCAACCCATGAGTTCCAGCCCACTCAGTTCGGGATCCGAAGCCGCGGATGAAATCTGCTCCTCCAAGCCGGCGATATCTTTTTCGGACAAATTGAAAGACGGACCCGAGGCGTGTTCACATTCAACGGGCCGGAACCCCTCAATCCGGAGGCCTTCCCCGTTCGCGTGCCCAAACAGCAGACCGCCCATCTCGATACCGCCATGCGGTATGCGCCGGTATCCCTCGTTCACAACGAAATCAATCTCGTGGAACGTTCCGAGCGAGTATGTGACCTTGAAGGAAGTGCCGGGAATTGCCCAAAACGCGTAGCCGGCGTCGGGAGTGGTCGAAGTCGTCATGTGCGCGTGGTATCTGACTGTAATCCCGTCAGTAATGAAACGGTACCCGTCTCATCGGATTCGCCCGAATCTGCCTGCAAAGCGTAATAATAGGTGACGGCTCCAATTCCTATCACAATAATGACGATGACCGTTAGCCATCGGGCGGAGCGGAGATTCCAGAGCGAGTCTTCTGTTACGAGCGTAGCCGTGTAAGCCACAATGGCCGCCGCAAGCGCAACGCTGAGTCCCAGTTTCCACCCCCAATGCATGATGTCCAACGCGGGTTGGCCTCCAATTTCGGACCAGGAAGCAAAAATTGCTATCAATGCGATCAGGAACTCACATACATAGCCGAACCGCAGCGTTCTTGGAGTCATCCCTGGGGCATTCTCATTTTACGATGGAGAAGGAAAGACAAACGACTCTTGCCGGTCGCTTGAAGATGTCGTTTGCTTCAAATTGGTGGTTCTGCAAAGACACAACTGATGAAAATTTCGCTAGAAGGAATTGAATTACATCTCGCCCATCCAGACGAACTGGACGTTACCTGGATAGGCCAGGAAGAAGCCATACGGCAGTTGATGGCTGCCTGGATGATTATCGATCAGCGGGATATTCCCATGAATCCGCGGCTATTAGGAAAGCCTGGCGTCGGAAAAACCACGATGGCCTACGCCGCGGCAAAGCGCCTGGGACGCGATGTCTATATCTTTCAGGCGACTGTCGATACACGCCCCGAGGATTTGCTGGTTACACCGGTCATTGAGAGCGAATCGAAGCTTAAATATGTTGCCTCTCCGCTGGTGACGGCCATGATACGGGGCGGGGTGGCGATTCTTGATGAGGGCAACCGGATGAGCGAAAAGAGCTGGGCTAGTCTGGCGCCGCTGCTCGACAACCGCCGCTATGTCGAATCGATTGTGGCAGGCATAAAGATCAAAGCTCACCCGAATTTCCGGCTGGTCGCCACCATGAATGAGGATTCTTCGACGTTTGATCTTCCGGAATATATCCATTCGCGTTTGCAGCCGCAAATTTTGATCGATTTCCCCGAGCGGGAAGAGGAACTTGCGATCCTCCGTGAAAATCTGCCGTTTTCCCCCGACGAGGTCCTGCAGTACGTTACCGATTTCCTCCAGCAGGCGCATGCCGCCGACGAAAGTTACACGGTGCGCGACGGTATCAACATCGCAAGATATGCGTTGAAGCTGAACGGCGATACAGGAAAGAACGCGCGCTTGTTTTTAAAAGCAGCCGTTCGAGCGGTACTGGGCGAAGAAGCGATTCGTTACAGCTTGCGCCGGTAGACGTGATGCCGATTCAGGAGACGAGCGAAGCGGGCAGCATTTCGCGCGGTAATTTCACATATTTTCCGGTCATTTCAGGAAGAATCGATTTTGCACTCTACGTGCGGCGGTATTTGCTGGAAAGCCGGCCGAAGGTCATTGCCCTGGAACTGCCGTGGCGCTTAGAGCGCCAGTACCGCCTGGCCGTGGATCGCTTGCCGCAGATGTCGGTGATCGTTATTCCGGACTCTAGTAGCGGGAATGAAGAGAGTGCCGTGTACGTTCCCGTGGAGCCCGGCGACCCATTTGTGGAAGCGCTGCGGACTGCGCGTGAGGTCGGGGCCGAGATCGTATTCCTCGATCCCACAGAAGAAAAGCCGCATTCGGAAGGAACATATCCCGATCCGTTTTCACTTGAGAGCGTGGGGATGCAACGCTATGTTGACGAATATCGCGTTCACGCCCAACCGCGCACACCGGAAGTTGAAGCCCAGGCAGCGGCTATGGCGTGGAAGCTGCAAGGCGCCGATCCGCTTTCGCAGACGTGCGTTGTGGTTTCTTTGAACGTACTGGACGCTTTGCTGGATGCGATGGAAATTCCGCAGGACGAGCCACCGGGAGGAAGGACAACTCTATTTGAAACCGTCGAGCTCTTTAATCTGCATCCGGATTGTTTAGCGGAGGTGACAACCGAAGCTCCCTATTATCAGGAGCAGTATGAAGCTGTCCGTGTAAAAGAGAGCGCCGCGTACGGGCTCGACCGGCGGCGTTTGCAATTGGCGCTGCTGCGCGAAGCAGAAAAAGAATACACCATCAATACCGGCGAGGAAGTACGCTCCTGGCAGCGTCTCGCCGTTGCAAAGTTTACCCGTAATCTCGCGATGCTCGACGGTCAATTGTTGCCTGGCGTCTACGATATGACCCTGGCCGCCCGTTCGATCGTGGATGACAACTACGCGTACGAGGTTTGGCAGATGGCGAACCGGTACAGCGTGCAGCAGACCGAAGATCCGCCCTTAGAGACGCTAAACATCTCGGGTGAAGAGGTCTGGCTTCATACGCGAAAAATCAGACTGCGAAGGCGGTTGCCGCGCCTCAAGCAGAGGGTAAGGCCGGCGGGTCTGAAGGGGCGCAAGCGCGAAAAATTCAAGGGCGAATGGGCTACACAAACCGACGGAAACTCCATCTGCTCGTACCCGCCCGAGGACTTGGTCATCGAGAACTATGGACGTTTTCTGAAGCGATATGCCAAGGCGGTGGTTTCCGAGGAGAGGTCCCGGGTCGAACCGTTTCTCACATCGATGCTCGATGGCCTGGACCTTCGCGAGACGATTCGCAACTGGCGCGATGGCAAGCTTTACGTCCGCGAAATGGGCAAGTTTTCGGGCGAAGTGGGAGCACTGGTGATCATCTTCGATGAAGACCGGAATGATCGATATCAATACCTGACGACCTGGCTAGGCGAGCATCAGAACGAGTCCGACATGGCCTTCTATTCAACTCATCCCTTCGAGCACATCGTGGGACCAGGCATTGGACGCGCGGAATATGGCGGGCTGCTTATGACTCTGCCTCCGCGCCGTCTCTATGACGTCTGGAACGATATTGATTACGAAGCCGCGGAGACTAAGGCTGAGCGGCTTCTGATGGCGGCCCTCGACTACTCGATGGAGCGCCACGTAGTATACATTGCAAATCGGCCGCCGCGCAGCACGTTTCGCCAGCTTGCCGCGCGCGTGAATCGGAAGATCGTCTATGTGCCCCTCGGCCAACTTTCGCCGACCAAGCTCAAAAAGATCCGCGTCGTTCATGTACTCGATAGCTACGCGCGGCGAGCCGAGGCGAAACAGTACATCTGGTGAGCGCGAAGCTGCGCTTGGCTCTATGCGTTGTAATGCGCTATGACTCTGATAATTTTCCCATCCGGCCCGAGTTCCATGAACTCACCGCTATGGCTGCCGTTCTGATTCACATAATAAAGAACAACGCTCGAAATGCCCCACATCACCTCTAGAAGTTTGAACGTAAGATTCGGATAAGCCTGCAATCCACGCTCGAAGTAGGCCTGCAAGGCTTCCTTACCGGCGACTCTTCCGGACGAATCGCCCAACAGCCGCGCGGCGACCGGTGAAATCAAAATGACTTCCGGAGCATAGTGGCTGAGGATTGCGTCCAGGTCGTGTGAGTTCCACGCCGTGATCCAATGCTGGGCAAAAGTGTGAGCTTGTGTTTCCGTCATCGCTAGACAAACCAGCATACGATGCTCAACGAATAACGCTTTGAAATCATAGCCGACCCTCAACATGAATTCGAATTAACGCGGACCGGCGGCCCTGCGGAGCAACCCGCCATTCGCCGGTGCGTCACAAAAAACAGAAGGCCTGGCGTAAAGCAGGTTGTTAAAAAGGAGAGAACGTTATGAAGCGGGTTGGGGTAGTAGCGTGTTTTGTATTTGGATTAGCTGCGCTGTTGCTGCCGGAAAAAGCTTCGGCTCAGCAGTGCTACGGACAATATTCCGCACCGCAAGCCTACGCGTACGGTTACGACTATGGATATTACGCAGCGCCGTCCTATCGTGCATATAGCTACGATTGGCGCGAAGATCGACGTGACCACAAGTGGCGAGAACGCGAAGAACGCCGCGAACGCGAATGGCGTCGGCACGAAAGGCGGGACCATGATCGCTGGGATCGAAACCG
>DAISJE010000130.1:4481-9550 GCA_036821665.1 Bryobacteraceae bacterium
CGCTCGGCGTCTCCAGCTTTTCGCGCCGATTCTCGCATGGCCGAAGTGAGTCCCCGCTGCACCGGGTATGGCGCTGGCGGCGGGCCATCTAAGGCAGCGACGGTATAACTGTTTGCGATGCTGCGGCCCCGCCTGCCGCTAAACGCACGCGTAACTATCGTGTCGCTGGCTTCGGTGCGGCCAAGTCTGTCCGCATAACCGGGATGCAACATGGCTTCCGGTGCTCGCAGCAGACCCGTTCCGATCTGGACCGCACTTGCGCCCAGTATTAAGGCCGCAGCTACGGCTCGGGCATCTGCGATTCCTCCGGTAGCGATGACCGGAATATTAACCGCGTCGACGATCTGCGGTAAGAGAGCCATCAGACCAACCGCTTGACGCTCCGCTTCGCCCGGGTTGAAGGCTCCGCGATGTCCACCGGCCTCCGAGCCCTGGGCGACGATTGCATCCGCTCCCGCTCTTTCAGCGAGTTTCGCTTCCGTTACCGTGGTTGCGGTGGCGAACCAAAGAATTTCCCGCGTTTTCAATTCTGCTATGAAGTCTGCCGGATACAGGCCCATGATCGAAGAGATCACTCTCGGCTCGACCGCGAGCATGGCCTGACATTGTGCCTCAAAATCCGGAAGCATCGCGTCTCCCGCTTCGGGCGGAACGGGAGGTCCCCAGTTCGCAAGAAAGTCGCGCTGGCGGGTTTCCAGCTCAAAGTCCCGTTTGGGCGGCGGATCTGGAATCCAAAGATTAAGCTGGAACTCGCCTCTACTCTTCGCCCGAAATTCTTCGCTCCACGCCAGGATTTCATTCGGTTTCATCAGCAGAGCGCCGCACGCGCCAAGCCCGCCCGCATTAGCCACGGCGATCGCTAACGGTGGCGGGCATGCACCCGACATAGGCGCCATCAGCACCGGTAGCCGAGTTCCGAGGCGGTCCGTAAAACGCTGCGCGCGAGTAAATGGAGATAAATTCGATTCGTCCGGCATGCTAAAGCTCGGAGCGGCGGCCCGCTCCACAAACCTAATCTTCGTCGTGCTGCGAAGCCAATTTCGCTACCACGGTCAGATCCTCGAGCGTCGTCACATCGCCTGTTACCGCGTTTGTTGTTACGATCTCACGCAACAACCTTCGCATGATTTTGCCGCTTCTCGTTTTGGGAAGCGCATCGGTGAAGCGAATCTCTTCCGGCCGTGCGAATGGGCCGATTTCATGGCCCACCCAATGCCGCAGTTCCTGCCCGAGCGTCGAGTGGTCCCAATCGCCCTTTTTCAATGTGACGAACGCGCATACGGCTTGTCCGGTGATCTGATGCGGCTTTCCGACTACCGCGGCTTCCGCAACCGCCGGATGATGCACCAGCGCGGACTCAATCTCCATTGTGCTGAGCCGGTGCCCGCTGACATTCATAACATCGTCAACGCGCCCCAACACCCAGTAGTAACCGTCGTCATCGCGCCGCGCCGCATCGCCCGTGAAATAGGATCCCGGAACACGTGACCAGTACTGCTCCTCAAAGCGCTTGGGATCGCCCCAAATGGTTCGAACCATGCTCGGCCACGGCTCGCGAATAATAAGATACCCTTCGCGATTGTTCCCGACCAGTTGACCCTTTGTATCGACAATATCCGGCACAATTCCCGGAAGAGGTAATGTCGCCGAGCCGGGTTTCAGAGGAACTGCGCCCGGCATCGCTGAAATCATAATGGAGCCCGTTTCGGTCTGCCACCACGTATCTACGATCGGACAGCGCTCTTTCCCGATAACCCGGTGATACCATTCCCAGGCTGCCGGATTGATCGGTTCCCCCACTGATCCCAGTAGACGCAGGCTTGACAGATCGTGCGCATTAGGCCAATGTTCCCCCTGGCGGACGAGAGCACGAATCGCCGTTGGGGATGTATAAAAAATGCTGACCTTATACTTTTCGACGATCTGCCACATGCGGTCGAAAGCGGGGAAGTCGGGTGCTCCTTCGTACATGACGGCAGTCGCGCCTGCCGCGAGCGGCCCATACACGATATAGCTGTGGCCGGTCACCCAACCGATGTCGGCAGTACACCAGTAGACATCGTCTTCGCGCAGATCGAAGACCCACTTCATAGTCATCGCGGTCTGTAACAGATAGCCGGCAGTCGTGTGCAGAATGCCTTTCGGCTTGCCGGTGGTTCCGGATGTGTAAAGAACATAAAGCGGGTGTTCGGAATCGAGATCCTGCGCCTCGCAGGTCTCGGCTTTATGCTCCAGGGGTGGCGCATCTGAGAGCTGCTCGTCTTGTTCGTGCCACCAGATATCCCGTCCCGGCTTCATCGGAATCGCCGAACCAGTGCGCTTGTATACGATCACATCACGAACATCGGGGCACTCCGTCAGCGCTTCGTCAACGGCATCCTTCAACCGGACTTCTTTTCCGCGCCGCCAGCCTCCGTCCGCTGTGATGACCACCCATGCATTCAAATCCTGGATGCGCGCCTTCAGCGCTTCCGCCGAAAAACCGCCGAACACAACACTATGAATAATGCCCAAACGCGCGCAGGCGAGCATTGCGATCGGCAGCTCGGGAATCATCGGCATGTAGATGATTGCCCGATCCCCGCTCTTATAGCCGCGCCGTTTCAGTACGGTCGCGAAGCGGCTCACGAGACGGTGCAGTTCCTGGTAAGTGATGATTCGCTCATCGCCGGGTTCGCCTTCCCAAATGAGGGCAGGCTTGTTCTTGCGTGCGCCCGCGGCGTGTCTGTCCACGCAGTTGTAGCACGCGTTAATGCGCCCGCCCGTAAACCATTTTGCGAACGGCGGATCCCATTCAAGGCCTTTTGAGAATGGCCGGAACCAGGACAGCTCCTTTAACGCGAGTTCCGACCAGAATTTTTCAGGATTTAATCGGGCGCGATCATAGAGTTCGCGATACGCCTCGATGCCGTTTACCTGGGCGTGTGACGCAAATTCTGCACTGGGGGAATATGTATTCGAGTCGCTCATGCTGATTCGCCGTTCAGTGTAACGCAGCGCCTTGTGGCGTCTCGCCATTTATCCGTGCAGCATAGCGGATTGTTGCTAGTTCATTGCTATCAAACGGGCAGGCTGCCAAATCTTACAGCGAAAAGTCCATTGGCCGTGAATTCCTCCAGATCGAATCGGCCGAAACCGCGGCTGGGCATTGACCAATTGCTCATCACCATCACGGAAGAGCCGGTCTCCACACAAATCGCGACGTGGTGGTCGCGCCCTAAAAAGATGATGTCGCCCGGCTCGGGAATCAAAACCGCGATCGGGACGTACGGGAATGAATTTTGGTATCCCAAAGAGTCTGTCAATGAATCGAAATAGCCGTTTCCAGCTCTTCCAGCCATAGTGGCTTTGATGTGAATGGCGCGCAGCCGGGCGATACTCAGCAACCCCGCTCTGTAAGCGGCGAACAAGACGGCTTCCCAGCAATTCATGTTGTCGCTCTGGGTGGGTTCATCTCCGCGGCCGTGGATCCATTGCACGAAATGGTTTGTTTCTCCCTCGCTTGTCTTTTCACTAGGAAAAAATGTGCCCTCCGTCGGTCCGCTCTTTACCCAATTGAACCATCCTGCTAGTCCATCGGCAGCATCTACCAGTCTCTGCGAAAATTGAATGTTCCGGCGCCTTAATTTAAAGCGCTCCATATCTGCACTGTACTTCTGTAGCTCCGATTTTTCCTGCAGCTTCGCAACTTCGCTTTGAGTCGGCGCTTGCCCCTTGGGCCAAGGGATAATCTCGGCCTCTTTCGGAATGTCAGGAGTCAAGACAGTTTCGTAAAGGTAGCTAAAAAGCAGCTTTTTAATGAGATCTTCATTCAGAAATCTGCCGCCGTCTTTTTGCCTCCTGGCCATCTCTCCGATGACGCATTCTATGGCATCATTAGCGCTGTTGGGTAACAATGCGGTTTTTACAAAGGCATTCGTTACGTCTGCTATGTACTCTGCAAGCCAGTCAAAACCAAAAAGATTCTCCTTTGCCATGTATTGCAGCACTGTGGACTTATCCAAGTAGATTCTCTTTTCACGGAAGCTGAAATCGATGTTGGATTCAGATTATACCCGCTGGGTGCCGGAACTCTTCAACGTAGCCGTAGACGCTAGCATCAAAGAGATATGAACTTGGGCCGTCTCTTGATTTTTGCCGGGTTCGTTCTAGTCGGCTTAGGCGCCGCTGTCTTGCTTCTGAGCAGATTGAATCTGCCTTTTGGGCGTTTGCCGGGTGATGTAGTGTGGCGCGGAAAAAACACGACCGTCTATTTCCCGTGGATGACCTGCCTCGTGTTGAGCGTTCTGGGCACGCTCATTCTGTGGCTGTTCAGCCGCCGCTGATGGAATACAACATGGCGCGGCCTTCAGGCTGCAGGCCGCCATTCATGCCGAATTCTGTATTTCGGCATGCAACCCTTTAATGTACCGTGCCAATATGGTCCGGCGGCCAGAAGACGAACACCGCTTTGCCGTAAATGTAATTTCGCGGCACGAAGCCCCATGCGCGGCTGTCGTTCGAAGACGTACGATGGTCGCCCAGAACGAAATAATCGTTCGGCGGCACTACCGTCGGCGGATACGGACGGTCATCCCGGTAATCCGGCGGAACGTAGTTCTCCACCAGTCTTTTTCCATTCACGATTACGTAGCCGTTCTGCACCGCTACCGTGTCGCCTGGCAATCCGATTACGCGTTTTATGTAGGATTTCGTCGTATCTTCCGGGTACCAGAAAACGACTGTATCGCCGCGCTTAATGTCGCCCAACCCGAACTTATAGCTGAACTGGTTTATAAACAGCCGCTCCTGATCGTACAGGCTCGGCATCATGCTCGTGCCTTCTACCTTTACGGGGCGATACAAAAACAAAATTACCAGCAGAGCGATCAATACCGAAAGCATTAAATCGCGAAACCAAGCGAAGGCCGCAATGAGGGTGGAAGACGGTGACGTTTTCGAGGGCGCAGAGACGACGGAAGACGCGCTCATCTTGTCCGCCGGCTCATCCATATTACGCTTAATCCTAGATTACTAAGACAGGACGAAGTCTTGCAGAACCTCCTCCGCCTTCCGCCTGTTTGGACGAG
>DAISJE010000131.1:0-9537 GCA_036821665.1 Bryobacteraceae bacterium
TGGCCTCCACCAGATGCGGCGTGCTGCGTCGCTGCAAGCCCACCTGCACGACGCGCTCGTGCTTCCGGGCGGCAGCCAGCATGGCCCGTCCTTCGTTCACATCCACACTGATCGGCTTCTGCACATAAACATCAACCCCGGATTTCACGGCCTCTATCATGGCAAGCGCATGCCAGTGGTCAGGCGTGGCGATCAGGACGATATCCAGGTCTTTTGCCCGCAGCATCTCGCGATAGTCGCCGTAGGTGCGCGGAGTTTTCTTTGAGAGCTGGCGGCTGGAAACGATGGAAGCCGCTTCCGCCAACATGTTGCGATCGACATCGCAGAGCGAGACGACTTCGACGGGCGAAACCTGGATCAAGCGCAGCAGATCGATCTTGCCGTACCAGCCGCATCCGATCAGGCCCACGCGTCTCCGCTTCTGATCGTCAAACGCGCCGGCGTAAGCCTTCATATTCTGATCGTCAAAAGCGCCGGCGTAAGCGCTCATAGTGGCAGTTGTGGCGCCGATACTCGTAAGCTGTAGAAATTGGCGGCGATTCATGGTTTCTAGTTTATGCGGCAATTCTACAAAAACCGACGCACGGTCAAGGAGAACCATTGACATCCGTGACCAGGAAGCTCATCGGGTTTACGATTCCGATGCTGTTGGCCAGCTTTACCGGTTGCTCCCGGTTGCAGCCCAAAACGCCGGAGCAGAGGCCCCTTTCCGTTTTGATGTGGATGGCGGGAGATTCCCATAAAGGCGATCAACGCCTTATTGAAGAGTTCACAAGGCGCACTGGAATCGCCGTCCGGCTGGTGCCGGGACCGGAATCGGCATCCCAGCAATTGGCGCAGGAGATGGCTCTGCTCAAGCAGGGGGCGGGTTCCGTTGACATTTTTCAGGTGGACACCACGTGGCCCGCCGTCGTTGCGGACTACATGATTGATCTCAGAGACGTCCTCCGAAAGGAGTTGTCCAGCGAATCGCCTGAAGCGGTCGAAAATGCAACGATTCGCGGCCGGATTATTGCCGCGCCACTTTTTGTGGAATACGGTATGCTTTACTACCGCACAGATCTTTTGAAAAAGTACGGGTTTTCGCATCCCCCACGCACGTGGAACGAACTGGAAGCGGAGTCTTCCCGCATCCAAGCTGGTGAACGCAGGACCGGGCGTTCGCATTTCTGGGGTTACGTGTGGCAAGGCGCCGAGTACGAGGGGCTTACCTGCAATGCCCTTGAATGGCAATCATCTGAAGGCGGCGGCAATCTGTTGGAACCCGATCACACGGTAAACGTTGACAACCCCGCGGCTATTCGCGCGTTCTCCCGCGCCGCGCATTGGGTAGGAACTATCTCCCCTCCGGGCGTGGTCGCTTATATCGAAGAAGATTCCAGAAACCTCTGGCAAAGCGGCGATGCGGCGTTCCTTCGAAGTTGGAGTTATGTCTATCCGCTTGCCAAGCGATCGATTGAAGTTGGTCACCGGTTTGCCGTAGCGCCTATGCCCGCAGGCGCTGCTCGCCGCACAAGCGTCTTAGGCGGATGGTATTTAGGCATCTCGAAACAAAGTCGCCGCCGGCAGGACGCGATCGCATTTCTTAAGTACATGCTGAGCCCGCAAGTGCAATCCGAACGTGCGATTCAAGGCGGCTTCCTCCCCGCCGTGCGCTCCGTGTACCACGATCCGGGCGTGCTGAAGGTTATACCGCCTTTCCTTGCCTCGATGTCTGAGGCATCCGGAACGATTGTCCGGCGGCCTGCGGCTCTAGCGGGAGCGAATTACGATCGCGTATCGCGAGCTTACGCGCATGGCGTCCATCTGATCCTGACGGGAAACGCTAGCGCTTCGCAGGGAGCCGCAGATATTCAGGCGGAACTTGTTCGCATAACAGGTTTCGCAAACGAGCGGTCGAGCTCGCGCCATACCGTTAAGCGGGAGACCAGGTGAGCATAGGCCGCCGGCTCACGCTTGCATTCGGAAGCGTAGCGCTCATCATTGCGTGCGGGGCCGCCATTGCCAGCTCCCAGTTTCTTCACATCCTGCGCCAGACAAGAACGCTTGCAGCCGTAGACGATAAAATGCTTGCGGTTTATCGCGTCCGCGCCGATGTGGGCGCCATTCGCCGCCGGCTCGACGACCTTTCCGCAACGCAGGATGCCCACAGGTTTGCGCCCAGCGCCCGGCAACTCCGTCAGGAGCTGTTCGAGGATACTGAGGCAGCAGTACGATATTTTCGCGAATCAGGAACCCCGGTGCCCGGAACGCTAGGCGCGCTCCGCGATGCTATTGACGATCAATTCGACGCCATGCAGCGGCTAAGCGATGTAAATGACTGGAGAGCGATCCGGCTGCGGTTGAATAACCAGGTTGAAGAGATCCTGAATGGCGTGCGAGACATGGTGGAAGCCGTGAATTCGGACGTAACCAGCCAGCGAATCCAATCCCTTCGCGAGATCAAAGCCGGCCAACGAAGAGCCGAGATCATCCTCGGACTTACTGCGCTCCTTTCGCTGATCATTGCGCTGGCGCTCGGGCTATATGTCACAAGGAGCATCGTTGTGCCGTTATCGCAATTGAAGACGGCGGCGCATCGCTTTGCCGCGGGAGATTTCGATATCGTGCTGCAAGCCGGTTCCAAGGACGAACTCAGCGAGGTCAGCAAGGCATTTATGATTGCCGCACAGAAACTGCACGATTATTACTCCAGCCTGAAGCGTTCCAACGAGGATCTGGAGCAGTTCGCGTATGCCGCCAGCCACGATCTCCAGGAGCCGCTTCGGACGATATCCACTTTTTCACAGCTTCTGAGCAGACGGTACGGAAGCAGCCTCAGCGTGGAAGGGCAAGAGTATCTGACGTACCTGGAAGACGCTTCTGCCCGGATGCGAGAGTTGGTGGCGGGCGTTCTGAACTACTCGCGGCTGGCAAGTTCCGGAGATCAGCAGAAAGATGTCGTGGAATCCGAGGAAATCCTTAACATTGTCGTTCAGAATCTGCACGCGACCATTGAACAAGCTCACGCAAACGTGACACATGATAGGTTGCCATGCGTCCTAGGCAGTAGGTTGCAATTAATCCAGTTATTTCAAAACCTGATCGGGAATGCCATTAAGTATCGCCGGCAAGATATTCCACCAGGCATTCACGTCTCGGCTCGCGAACACAACGGCATGTATCAGTTTTGCTGTGAAGACAACGGCGTCGGGATCGATTCGAAGTATCACGTTCACGTCTTCGGCATGTTCAAGCAATTGGAGCGGGGGACCAAAGGCGGAGTGGGAATGGGGCTTGCCATTTCAAAGCGCATCGTCGAGCGCCACGGCGGCACCATTTCAGTGGTTTCGACTGTAGGGAAGGGTTCGCGATTCTATTTCACCCTGCCGCGCCCTGATACGAATACCGCGTCGGAACATAATAAGGCTTTCAATCAGGCAGTTTAAGGAACGATAATCGTAAATACGTTCGGTTGTCGAACATAGGAGATCTTATGAACTCGAGGAAGCTGCTGCTCATGCTGGTGCTTTGTGCGGCGGGAACTACCGTGTGGGCGGCGGCGGCTCGTAACTGGCAATCCGGCACATTGGTCGAAACTGAGCAATCGAAAGTGCGCGAAGGCAGCACAAAAAACAGTAACACCGAGGGAACGGCTAAGAACCGCGGCGATAAAACCGACTATTCCCAGAACACCACGACAACCACTACCGACAATTACGAAACGTATCAAACTTACACGATCAAAGGAGAGCAGAAGACTTATCAAGCTCGCGAACACCTGCTCTTTCCATGGTCGAAGCCGGCGAACGTGACAGTGGGTGGGACAGTTAAGTTTGCAGTTGATAAGAGCAAGCTCTATTTATTGGATGAAGACGGTAAAGAGCACAAAGCCACGGTTATGAAAGTGTCGTTGAACGCAGCGCAGTAACAGGAAATCGGGGACACTCCGGGCTAGAATCCAAATCGCGGCAGAGTCCGATCAGCAGGCGTGTCCCCGATTTCCTGCTGATCATAACCCTAACCCAAGTTCGTCACATTGAACGCTAAGGACCGCTTGCTAGCGCGCGGCTCGGGATGCTTTTGAAAACGCTGGAAACGTTTTCTGAGGCATGACCGAAGGGACTGGTTGTCGAACTTGGGCTAACGCGCTACATTAATCGGTCTCGACAATTTCAATCGCATTTACTTCGGCGTAATTTTTCAGCGGCACAAACTCAAGCACCAAGACTCCCTGGGCGTTCGGCTCCACATTGTCGAAGACTTTCTCTACGCCTCGGTAAATACCCCCCGCCGCTCTCGCCACCTCGAACGATCGCAATAGCGCCACACCGTTTGCGAATACGTTAAACAGGCGGCTATCCAGGGCGGGCAGGCGGGATTCAGGCGTGCCGAACCAGGTTTCCGCAAAATGAAGCGTGAGCCGGTACTTCCCCGGCGCAAGTGGAATGCGGTAGGCAAAGTTGCCGTACCGCTCGCCTTGATAGAGCACTTTCCCCTGGAGGTTGGAAACACTGTCTTTGCGGAAAACCAAAGTGCCGCCGATAAAATACTGGTCTGCCGACCAGACGTGGCCCTCCGAATCCGTCACCGGACTGGGCTGTGTCACAATGCGCACGGGCCGAACCTGACCGGGTGCGCTTGACAGAATCTCGATGGCATTTAGAAATGCCGGCGCGGTGGATGGCTGAAATTTCAGGTGAAGCTTGCCATCGGAGGCCGGTCCGACATCTTTCAGTACGCGCGCGTACAGCCGGTTGGGGCCGCCTGCCTCCGCCAACGGATCCAGACCGCCGATACGATTCGCGCCATTGATGCTTACGTCGAACAGCCGAGTGCCATCGCCGCCGCCGCGCGGATTCCCAAGTCCATATTCAGTTTCGGTGAAGTACAGGTGCAGTTCATAAGTCCCCTGGCGGAGTGGAATATCGTACTGGAATGCGCCCGTTCGCTGCGCCTTTAGCCAACGGGGCTCCTGCTGCCCTTCGATGGAGCGATTTGCCGCAATAGGAACAGACTGGCCGCCAGAATAGTAAGCGTCCGGATTCCAGGTGTGCCCATTTCCATCTGTAACCGGAGAACCGTGATAGCCGGCAATCATCCGAAACTCCATCGGTACCGGCCCGGATGCTGCGCCGGTCCAGTGCTCGTTGACTGACGTGGCGGCCCTTCGATTCCGTAGGTGTGAAAGAGTCCCGCTGGCCACTAAAAAAGAGACCACAAGGACCAGTGCGGCTACAATCGCGATCAAGTGCCAGGGCTTTCGGCCCGCTGTTGAGGCGGGAATTCGAACCGCAGAGGTGTCCGCTACCGAAGGAGGAAGTAATTCAACCTGAGTGAACTCGCTGGTTGGCTCGCCAGGCACAAACTGCGGCGCATATTGGCCATTCGGAATGAGGATATGAATGGCATGACTTTTCCCCGCACCCTCATAGTACTCTTGCAAACGTTTCCGGAGGCGATGGGCTTCTACCCGGACGATGGAATCTTTTTTGGGGTCGAATGCGGGCGATCTACCCAATGCCTCCACTGCAATGCTGTATTCCTTTATCTGGCAACCTTGGCCTTCGAAGTACTGCTCGCAGATATAGCGAAAGAAATTTTCCAACAGCGGCGCGCGCTGGAAAGTGCCCGACTGGAGAACGGCCGCCACCTCGGCCTGTTCCTCCCGTGAAGGCGTAAACGCGTTCATGAGGTTTGAGGCAGTATAGCAGAGACGTACATGGAACGATTTAACATAAGCAACCGAGTCATCTTGGAATCGTTAACGTGGTTGAAAACACAGGGTGTTTTGTCGTTAACGCCGGTGCTAACTCCTACTAACAGTTGAGGGCTTGCTCCATCCCTCATTTGCTCCTAAACTTGGGCATTCCGATTCGCGTTGCGAAAGGGTCTCCATGTCGAAATCATTCAAGATAGTTCTAGCCGGTTTTGCATTGGCCGCTTTGGTCGCGGTCACGCTCACGGCTCAGGCGATTTTTGCGACCTTGACCGGGGTTGTGACCGATCCGTCAGGAGCTGTTGTTGCGAACGCGAAGGTTACGCTCACGGATGCGGCCTCGGGTTCTGAGCGCAACACGGTTACAACCGGCGATGGGTATTACAGCTTCGCTTCCGTTCCGGTTGGCACATACAACCTGAGCGTAGAGGCCCCGGGCTTCCAGGGCTACAAGGTGGCGGGTATCGCAATGGGCGGCGGCGAGAAGCGCAATGTCAACATATCGCTACAGGTCGGCAGCACGAACCAGACCGTCGAAGTGACGGGTGCCGCTGATATCGTCACGCCGGTCGATTCCGGCGCAAAGTCGGACATTCTGACCACGAAGGAATTGCAGAATTATGTGCAGGTTGGCAGCAACGCGGCCGAGTACATCAAGATCATGCCGGGATTCGGCAATCAGAACGGCACTTCGAATAAAGCCAATTACAGTGGCCAAGTCATCGGCATCAACGCCAACGGCGACGCCGGCAGCCAGAGCCCTCTAAATAATTCCTTCAGCTATAACGGCCTGCCTGGGAATACCTTAGACATCGTAGCGGACGGCGCTCACGTTTCGGATCCCGGGTGCAACTGCGATACGCCCGTGAATCCCAACGCGGACTTCATTCAGGAATTCAGAGTTCTAGCCTCGAATTTCAGCGCGGAAGAGCAGAAGGGCCCCATGGTCATCACAACAGTTACCAAATCCGGCGGCACGCAGTTCCATGGGAATGCTTTTTTCTCCGCCAGAAATTATGTCCTAAACTCCAACGATGCGCTATTCAATGCTTCAGGCGAGAAGCAGCCGCAGAACAAGTATTACTATCCCGGCGGCAGTATCGGCGGACCGGTGCTGCTTCCCTGGACGAAGTTCAACCGCAACCGTAACAAGCTGTTCTTCTTTACTGGCTATGAATATTTCTACCAGGTTCTCGATACGGGACTGTTGCGCGCGACCGTACCGACTCCCGGCATGTTGAATGGCGATTTTTCCGCGGCTGAAATCGCCAAAGAAGGCAATATCACTGCATCCGGCAAACCGCCGGGACAGATCAATTTGTCACAGTTCCCGGGCGGCCAAGTGCCCGCATCCATGATCGACCCCAACATGGTGGCGCTGATGAAACTCTATCCCGCGCCGAACGCAGACCCCAACGCCACCGGCGGATACAACTATGTACAGTCGGAGATCTTCAATCAGAACAATATCCAATGGGTCTCGCGAGGCGACCTTAACATCAGCGACAATACGAAACTGTTTGTCCGCTACAACCTGCAGCGCGAAACGCAACTGTTCCCGGTGGGCCTGTGGTGGCGCAATGGAAGCCAGGTTCCTTATCCGACACCGATTGAGGGTTTGAATCGGTCCGATTCCGTTACCGGATCGTTGACCCATGTGTTCAGCCCCACGATGACGAACGAAACCGTTTTCGCTTACACCTTCGTCGGATTCCCGAACGTGTTTAAAGATCCTGCAAAAGTTAATCCCAAGAACGTCGGGTTCAATGAGTCCTTGCTCTTTAAGAACAGCGTTCCCCAGATACCATCCTTTGGCCAGTTCGGCGGCGAGGCCGCGCTCATTTTCAATCCTGGGGGCTTTGAAGCGGGCGGACCCTCTTCAGGGCTCTATGCGAACAAATACATGCCGAGTATGAGCGACACGCTGACGAAAGTCTGGGGCACGCACACGTTCAAGACCGGGTTCTTCTACGAGTGGATCCGGAACGCGCAGCCTGCCAATAACAACACTAATGGCGAGATGATCTTCGACCCCAACGGCAACGCGTTTACGACGGGCAATCCTTATTCCGACGAACTGACCGGGAACCTTAATAGCTTCACGCAGACCAATTTCAATCGAATCAACGAGATTTCGTACAACACCTATGAAGGCTTCGCTCAGGATTCCTGGAAGATCACGCAAAGACTGACGTTGGAATATGGTGTCCGTATAACGCATTTCACGCCCTGGACAGACGATGAAGGGTTTGGCTATTCCATCTTTATTCCGAACCAGTACACCGGCTCATCTTGCACATCCGCCCCGACGTTCTGCGGCTTTCAATGGCACGCGCGCGACTCAAATATTCCGCTCTCCGGATTTCCAAGCAGTTGGCTTTACTGGCAGCCGCGTTTCGGCCTCGCCTATGACGTGACCGGGAAAGGCAACACGGTATTACGTGGCGGGTGGGGTAGATTCTACTATCACTCCGGCCAGTTCACAAGCGGTCTGGATACATCGGCCGGTTCCGAGTCTGTGACGCTCTCTCCGACTAACATAAATGGTGCATTGCTCGTGAAAAATCTCGGGGGGATACCGTTTACCGCGGCACCGCCTGCTCCCTCCGCAGTGGACAGCACGGACGATAAGCAGCCGTTTACGGACAGCTACAGTTTCACCATTTCGCAGCGTATACCCTGGTCCAGCTTGCTCGAAGTCGCCTATGTTGGAAACCAGAGCCACGATCTTCAGAGTGCGGGCGGTTACGGCAGCAATATAAATCTGGTGCCGTACGGAGCGCTATTTGGCCAACCCAACCCGGGCACCGCGAACGCGAACAATTTCCGTCATTACCTTGGTTACGGTGATCTGAATTTAGCGACAAGCAACCTCTATGCCAATTACAACGCGCTGCAGATTAAGTTCCTGCGGCAGAAAAACCGCTACACCATCAGCGCGAATTACACGTATGGCAAGTCGCTTGGCATCGTCAGTCCCGGTAACACGACTTTGGGCTCCGTGGGTGCGACCCTTGACCCATTCAATTTGGGGAATAACTACGGGGTGCAGCCGGGCGATCGGCGGCATATATTCAATGCTGCTTATTCGATCGAATTAGGCAGTCCCATTCACAACAACAAGTTCGCCGCTGGAGCCATTAATGGCTGGCAGCTTTCCGGCATCACGCAGTGGGAGAGTGGTTCGAACCTCAGCTACAACACCAGTGCAAATTACGGCATGTCGCTGGCCGGCAGCGGCGTACCATGTCCGGCTGCGGCTCTCCCTGCCGGTACGGCGTACCCGGTCGTTTGCGGCAGCAATGCGGTCATTCCGGGTTCGGTCAGCGCCACCAACCTCACCGGCATTCCGATCAACAATCAATCGATTCTGGGAACCAACGCGATTGCCTTAAGCCCGCTTGTGACCTGCAACCCCAGTTCCGGACTAGGCAAGAACCAGTTCATCAACCCGAGCTGTTTCAGCGTGCCGACTGCGGTCGGGCAGAACGGTCCAACGCTTCTCCCAGTCTCGTACGGCCCTGCCTTCTTCGATTCCGATCTGGGAATATTCAAGAACTTCCAGATTAAAGAATCGATGAAGCTGCAGTTCCGGATTCAGGCCTATAACTTCCTGAATCACCCGCTGTGGTCGTTTAACGGCAGCAACCTGAACCTTTCTTACACGCAGAAGGCCGACGGATCGTTTACGAACAGCAGCCCGAACTTCGGTACGGTCACCCAAAAGCAAGGCAATCGCATCGTAGAACTGGAAGTGAAGTTCTACTTCTGAGGATTGTGAGTAGGGCAGACGGTCTTCGCCGTCTGCCTTCGCCCATTGTGAATCGGCCAGTCCCCAT
>DAISJE010000132.1:0-9529 GCA_036821665.1 Bryobacteraceae bacterium
GAAAGACCAAGATTGTCTTCGGCCTTCACATTTTTGGGGTCTAGCTTCAGGCATTGCTGAAAGACGCTGATTGCCTCGTCGAAGCGATTCTCGTTGTATTTTGTGCGGCCCAGATAATAAAGAGTTTGCAAATTTCCCGGATTCCATTCGACCGACTTAGTAAACCACTTATCTGCGTCTAAATAATCGTGCAGCAAAATGTAGTCGCCCGCTACCGCCTCTAAGTTCTCGGCACTGGGCGTACGGTATTTTGCACCTTCGGTGTACTCCGCCAGCGATTCCTTCGCCTTCTGCTCTTTGAACAGTATGTAGCCAAGAAGGTAGTGAGCGTCGGCCGAATTCCTGTGAAGTTGCAGATATCTACGGACAACTTGCTCCGCATCATTGAACTTATTCAGCTTTACGAGCGACCGGGCTTCGGAAAGCGCGTCGTCAGGCGACGAGTGGCCCGCGGTCAGTTCGGTGTAGCGCTGCGTTTCTGTGCGTGCTTTGTCGAGTAATCCCTGCTTTCGATACACCTGAGCAAGCAGAAAGTGCGCGGGGCCGTTCTGGGGATCGAGTTCGACGGCTTTCTCGAGTTCGATTCGAGCCTGATCGAATTTGTTGAGACCGAGATACACTTTTCCGAGTTCGCGATGTGCAGCCGGATCAGCGGGAGCGATCTGCGTCGCCTGCATTAAATAGGGCAAAGCCTCGGTTGGCCGGTTATTTTCGGCTAGCAGAGTGCCGAGATGGAGGTAATCTCCGGAAGCGCGGTATGCGGCGATTGCTTCTTCCGTTCTCCCCAGTGCTTGATAGGACAGCCCCAGATTATCTTCCGTTTTGGAATTATTAGGATCGAGTTTCAAAGACTCGACAAAGAAATGTACGGCTTCGTCAAAATGTTTGCGGTTGTATTTTGCGCGCCCAAGAAGATAGAGAGCGAGTGCATTTCGAGGATTCCGTTCGACCGATTGCGCCAGCCATTTATCGGCATTATCGTAATCCTCCAACAAAAAGTAATCGGAGCCGATAACTTCCAGATCGATGGCCTCCGGAGCGCGATAACGCGCAGCCTCGGCGTATTCAGCCAATGAGAGTTTCGGCTTATCTTTCTTAAAGAGAATGTACCCGAGCAGGTAATGCGCATCGCCGGAGTCCTTGTGGCTGTCGAGATAGCTGCGTACGGCCGTTTCGGCTTCGGGGAGTTTGCCGGCTTCAACCAGTGATTGAATTTCGGTGAGGGGTGAGGCCACTTGTGCGTATGCAAGGGCTAAACAAATAAAGGATCCGAGCAAATACATCCGGAAATCACAATTGTAAGCTGGCTGGTACATGCCCGAGCTTCGCCGCGAGTTGCGCCTTCGCGATCTCGTCTGGTTCAACGTCTGCGCGGTTGCAAGCCTGCGCTGGGTGGCAACGGCGGCTCATGGGGGTTCCGGCTCAATCGTTCTCTGGGCTATTGCGGCTCTATTCTTCTTTTTGCCCTCGGCAATCGTGGTTGCAAGACTTTCGCAGCGGTTTCCCGAAGAAGGCGGGCTGTATGTCTGGACGAAGCGAGCGTTTGGCAACCGGCACGCTTTCCTGTGCGCCTGGTTTTATTTCATCGCGAACGTGCTCTACCTCCCCTCACTGCTGCTGGCCGGAACCAGCATGGTTGCCTACGCATTTGGAGAAACAGGAGCTGGATTTGCCGAGAACCGAGCCTATGCTCTACCAGTAACGCTGATCATTTTGTGGGCGCTGTTTCTCGCGAACGCGTTCGGACTCAAAGTGGCAAAGTGGGTGTCAACCACCGGCGGAATTTCGACCTTTGTCATTGCAGCGATATTGTGTTTGCTCGCGATCGTAGTAGCCGCCCGAAAAGGGTCTGCGACAAACTTTCAGCTCATCCCGCGCGCCGATCTGGGGACCTTAAATTTCTGGTCGCAGATCGCGTTCGCCTTTGTCGGGCTGGAGCTAGCTCCTATTGTCAGCGGAGAAATGCGTAATCCGCGCCGCGATCTTCCACGGGCTGCCGTTATTGCCGCAATTGCATGCGCGATTTATTACATCGTAGGGACAGCCGCGATGCTTATCCTGCTCAACCCGCAGGCGATCAGCCCCCTCAGCGGGCTGGCGCAGGCCGGCGCTGCTGCCGGAGCGAAACTGGGATTTCCGGCTATTTCGATTCTGTTTGCAGCATTAATTGGATTAACCATGGCGGGCCAAGCCAGCACTTATATTGCGGGCAACACGCGTCTTCCTTATGTAATTGGGCTCGACCGCTATCTGCCGGCGGCATTCGCGCGCGTTCATCCCAGATGGAACACGCCATACGTGTCGCTCTTAGTGCAGGTTGGACTTGCCACGGTCTTCCTCGTTATGTCTCAAATGGGTGAGACGGTACGCACGGGATATCAAATTATGGTCGACATGATTGTTGTCCTGACATTCATCCCATTTATCTATATCTTCGGTTCGGGCTTTCGCTTTGCGAGCCGGATAGCGGGTATTTCTGGGATGCTCGTCACGCTAATCGCGATCATTTTGTCGATCGTACCGCCGCCGGAAGTAAGCTCGGTCGCTATTTTCGAAGTAAAAGTGATTGGCGGCTCAGTGTTATTTGCCGTGCTCGGTTGGATCATTTTCAAACGCTACGAAAGCCGGCGTCGGGAACCCGCACGGCTAGCGAATGACGTTACTTCGGCTCCTCGATGAGACTGTAGCGATTCAACTGCACGCTGTTCAGTACCTGTATTGTGCCCTTGGGCCAGCGGATTGTCACGCGATCGATCTTGCCGCATGCTCCCAGACCAAAATGCAGACGCGGGTCATTGCGCGAAATATAACTTCCACCGCTGCGGACCTCGCCGCGTTGCGTCTGACCACAAGATTCCAACATCACAACGGCGCCAACCGCATCATGATTGCTGCGCGTCCCGCGTAGTTTGAATCCCACCCATGCGTCCCGGTTGACTGTATCGTTTCTGAGCAGGACGGGTGTGCCGGAGATCGGCAAGACCACTAGATCCATTCTGCCGTCGTTGTTGAAATCGCCGACGCAGCCGCCCCGGTAGGAATTATTCGGCGCCGCCGGAAAAGTGAAAATCTGTTCTGTTTTATTGGCGGTGCTGCGGAAGATGGCGATGGGTTCGTTGTAATCCTTCTCGGTGGGATAAACATGACCATTCGCCGTCCAGAAATCACGCGCGCCGGAGTTGTCGAAATCCGTCAGACCGCATGCCCAGCCGAGATATTTCCCGGTCACAGTCGCGAGTCCCGTCGAAGCGGCTACTTCTTCATACATTCCGGATTTGTCGGGCCGGAAGAGCGGATAGTAATCTCTGCCGAAAGTGGTGGTGAGGACATCCTGACGGGTACCCTTGCCGAAATCACCGACCGCGACGCCCATGTTCGATTGAGCTCGTCCATCCGCATTGAAAGCCACACCGCGGTCGAGCGCCGATTCCTTAAACGTGCCGTCGCCTTGATTGAGGAAAAGATAGTTCGGGTCGGAATCGTTTGCGACCAAGATATCGAGTTTGCCGTCGCCGTTGAAATCACCCGTTACAGGCGTGAAGCCGTGAGCAGGTGGCACATTCGCGATGCCGGAAGCTTTTGTGACGTCTCGAAACGTTCCATCGCCGTTGTTGTGATAGAGAACGCTTCGCTCGCCTTTTAATCCAATGGGTCCGCAGAAGACGTGGTGGCCGAAGTAGTCGCAAACGGGGGCGGGCTCGTTGAACGACATGGAATGGATCTCGACATAGCCGGCGATAAACAGATCGAGATTGCCGTCGCCATCGAAGTCGCCAAACGCGCTTCCGGTGTGCCAGGCAGGGGTTTGCCGGAGACCTGCGATTTTGCCGACCTCAGTAAACGTGCCGTTGCCGTTGTTTCTGTAGAGCAGATCGACACCGATACTCGTGATCAGAATATCGGTAAAGCCGTCGTTGTTGTAGTCGGCCGCGTTCGCGCCCGTTCCCCAATACGGATTCGCCAGCCCAGCTTTCTCGGTCACGTCTTCAAAACGACCGTTCCCGAGATTATGGAACAAGTAAACTCCGCCGGGAACAGGCGCCATCTTTTCTCCGGCGAGCGTTTTCCGCAATTGATCCATGCTGCCGCCGTTAACGATCAGCAGGTCCATCAAACCGTCGTTATCGTAATCGAGCCAGGCGGCGCCGGTTCCGTTGGCTTCGGGAATCCAGCGTTTTTCGGGTCCACCACAGCGCATAACGGCGTGAATACCGGATAGAGAGGCGACGTCCGTAAAGTGAAGTTGCTGGTCAGAGGCGGCAGTTAGAAAGACGACAGGAACAGAAATGATAAAAATGCTGAACAGAAACTTCAAACAGTTCATTATGACTGAAAGCTCTCAGCCATCAGCTATCAGCCATCAGCTTGTAGTGGCAAGGAAAACCGCTTGCTCACGCGCGCGGCTCAGTTCCGTTACCCTACTGCGCGCCGCGACTAAGCAGCATTACCTTGATGGTGTGAAAAATAATGTAGAAATCCAGAGCCGGAGCAATATTTTTGATGTAGTAAAGGTCGTACTCGAGCTTGATCATCGCATCGAGTTCTGTATCGCCGTACTTATGATTGATTTGCGCCCAACCCGTGATGCCTGGTTTCACAGCGAGTCGTTGCCGGTAGTAGGGAATCTGGTGAGCAAGCAGATCGACAAATTCAGGGCGCTCAGGCCGCGGGCCGACGATCACCATATCGCCTTTTACGACGTTCCAGAATTGCGGGAGTTCGTCGAACCTTAATTTGCGAAGCCAGCGGCCGACTGGTGTGATGCGCGGATCGTCAACCTTGGCCCAGACAGCTCCAGTGCGCGCTTCCGCATCGACGTACATGGAACGGAACTTATATAGATTGAAAGAATGCCCGTTCAAGCCTACCCTGCGCTGGCGGTAGAGTATTGGGCCTGGCGAGGAGAGTCGAACCGCAATGGCGGCGAGTAGCATTAACGGCGATGATGCTACTAAACCAATCCCGCCAATGATAAACGAATAAAACTTCTGTATTGTGATCGCGTGCGGCCGCGGCCCCAGCATCGAAGAGAAGATCAATTGGGAGGGCTGAATCTTGCGGCTGCACACACGGCGCAACGCCACTTCATACGTATCCGAAGCATCTTCGATCAGTATCCCGCCGAAACGAATTTCGAGCAGTTCCTGAACGGGCAGGCGATTTCTGCGCTCGGCCATTCCGACGATAATTCTGGTGGGCTTATATTCTTCACACGCGCGGCGCACTTCCTCAATCCGTCCCAAGCAGGGGACCGGAAAATCGCAAGGCTCGTCTTCGCAGAGGTAGCCGACAACGGAATAGCCGAATTCCGGGCGCGCAGCGAGCTGTTCGATAACCTCGCCCAGAATGCTGGAATTGCCGAGCAAAAGTACGCGCTCCGATCGCAAACCAGCAACAATATAATTCCAGTAAAAGACCCGCCAAATAGGGAGGAGCACAAGGACGCCGGCGCTGCCGACAACCATCAACCATCGCCCGAGGAGAAACTCCGGCTTAAGATACCCCAAGAAAGCCATGATCAGGAGCGCACACCCGACCGCCAAAGAAACCTGCTGAACGAGCAGGATGCGCGAGATGATCCGAAGCTCAGTGTAAAGATCCTGGAAATACATTACGAGGATGACCAACCCCGTAACGACCAGAATTTTCCAGTAATTATTTGTGGCGAATAAATAGAATCCGGGATCGAGGCCGACGATCCACACGGAGAGCGTATAGCAAGCCAACACAATGAGGACTTCCGAGAGAAGAAGTCCGACGACGCTGGCAGGGATGAAAACGCGAAAAAGTCGAATCACGTCAGGAGGTTAGAGAAGTGGCGCGCGGGTACGAGTGTAGCACGCACCAGGGGCGGCGGCGGCCGGGACGGACGCGGCACCACGACCGAGGGAACCCGTCTTAAATGCCTGATTCCGCGTAGGATAAAACTTCCCGAGCGGCCCTGTCCTTCCCTCGATTCCCGTGATATAAAGAAAATGAGATTGCATTGGTCGCAGATCAACTCATCGTTCTGTTCGCACCGAGCCCTGAATGCTTCGACTCACAAAGAAGGCAGATTATAGTCTGATTGCTCTCAAGCATTTTGCCTCACGACAGCGCGAGACCGGCGGAGCGGTTAGCGCCAAAGAGGTAGCCGATGATTGCGGCATCCCCCTGCCCGTTTTATCAAAACTGCTACAAAAACTTGGGAAGACCGGTTTTCTCGTATCCGAATATGGCACGAACGGCGGTTACAGGCTGGCACGTGACCCCCGGCTGATTTCGGCATTGGAAGTCATACGGGCAATTGACGGTCCAATCGTTCTTGCAAATTGCTTTACGGCTGATTCCTATTGCGGGCATGTGGACCGATGCACCGTGAGGCGGCCGCTGAGGCGCATCCACGAAGGAATTCTGAGGCTCTTAGATAGCGTAAGCATAGAAGATATGTTGCAAGATTCCGAAGAGGGTCTGACAGAAGCATCGTCCAAGCTCGTTGCGCTGGAAGGTATGCCTAAGACATTCCCTCAGCCTGTCTTAGGGCCGAAAACACGGTAGACGCGGTAAGGAATTAGCAAAACGTATGAAGCTGCCGATCTACATGGATAATCACGCGACGACACAGATGGATCCACGTGTCTTCGAAGCGATGAAACCCTACTTCATGCAGATCTATGGCAATGCGGCTTCACGAAATCATAGCTTTGGGTGGGAAGCCGAGGAAGCCGTCGAAAAAGCACGTAAGCAAATCGCCGATCTGATTGGCTCGACTCCCAAAGAGATCGTGTTCACAAGCGGCGCGACGGAATCGGACAACCTCGCATTGAAGGGGATTGCCGAGATGTACGCAGACCGCGGCAATCACATCATTACCCAGATGACCGAGCACAAAGCGGTGCTCGATACATGCAAGCGTCTCGAAAGACAGGGCGTGCGCATCACGTATCTGCCTGTTAAGCGGGAAGGGCTCATCGATCTCGACCAGTTGCGCGATGCTATCGGCGATAAAACGATCCTGATTTCCATCATGTACGCAAATAACGAAATTGGCGTTATTCAGCCCATGAAAGATATCGGCCGGATCGCTAAGGAAAAAGGCGTTCTGTTCCACAGCGATGCCGTGCAGGCAATCGGCAAGATTCCGGTCAATGTAGAAACCGATGGCGTAGACGTGCTGTCTCTGACAGCGCACAAGCTTTATGGTCCGAAAGGCGTAGGGGCGCTTTATGTGCGGCGCCGTAATCCTCGGGTTCAGATCACGGCGCAAATGGATGGCGGTGGTCATGAACGCGGTATGCGATCAGGAACTCTGAATGTGGCAGGCATTGTGGGATTAGGCGCGACGTGCGAGCTGGCCAACCAGGAGATGGCAGAAGAATCGAAGCGCCTTGCCTTTCTGCGAGATAAGCTCAAAGACAAGCTGGTGAACAACCTGGACGAGGTTTACATCAACGGCTCCGTCGAACACCGGCTGCCGCACAATTTGAGTGTCAGCTTTGCGTATGTGGACGGGGAAAGCCTGTTAATGGGGATGAACGACATCGCGGTGTCTAGCGGCTCGGCGTGCACGTCTGCGACGCTCGAACCAAGTTATGTTTTGAAAGCGCTGGGCGCCGACGACGATCTGGCACATTCTTCCATCCGCTTCGGGATCGGACGGTTCAACACCGAGGAAGAAGTAGACTACGTGGGCAACAAGGTTATCGACGTCGTACAGAAGCTTCGAGAATTGTCGCCCGTTTACGAAATGGCCAAGGAAAGCGCCAAGAACGGTCTGCATTTGTAAATCTTGGGCGATTTAAGCAGGCGTTGGTCTTCCGATACTTACAATAGAACCGATGCCTGGACTCACCTGGGATCACATCGAAGACATCGCCCTTTGCCTGTTTGAGGCTCATCCGGACGTGGATCCCGCGAATATCCGTTTTACCGACCTACACAAGTGGGTCACAGAATTGCCGAATTTCAAGGACGATCCGATGGCATCCACAGAGGGTAAGCTGGAAGCCATTCAGACGGCCTGGGTGGAAGAGTACCAGGACAAGTAATAACCCCTGCATGCTATACTTTTCAACGTAGTTCCGCGTCTGAGCCCGAGTTGCGGGTTGTCGGGCGGTTCCGCCCATCAGCGACATTCCAGGATTAGTTCATGCCCAAATTGAAGACACATAAGGGTGCGTCCAAGCGTTTTAAGAAGACGGGGACGGGCAAAATTGCGCGACACCACGCGTTCGCTCGCCACATCTTGACGTCGAAGCCGCGCTCTCGCAAACGGAAGCTTGGCCAGGGTGTAATTGCCGACGAAACCGACCAGGCAAAATTACACAGCATGCTTCCCTATTAAGCAGTTCGGTAAATGAGCAGGAGCAGCGCGCCGCACGTGCCTGCCGCCTCTCACCGCGCCATCTGAAAGGCGCACTTCAGAAAAGGAGAAAACGTGCCAAGAGTTAAAAGAGGGACCAACCGGCGGGACTACCGCCACAAGACGCTTCGCCGTGCGAAGGGCTATTTTCTTACAAAATCAAAATTAAACCGCGCCGCTCAGGAAGCGGTTGAGAAAGCGCTTCGCTACGGATATATCGGACGACGGCTGAAGAAGCGGAATTTCCGTTCGTTGTGGATCGTTCGTATAAACGCGGCGTGCCGCATATCCGATATCTCGTACAGCAAGTTCATCAGCGGCCTGAAGCGCGCGGGCATTAACCTGAATCGTAAGGTTCTGGCCGATATCGCAGTCAATGACTCGCCCGGATTCGCGATGCTGGTTGAGAAAGCCAAAGTCGCCCACCAGAGTCAAGTACAGTAAGCAAGAGGATTGCGGAACGCATGGACGCAGTGCAAGAAGAAGGCATCGATTCGCTAGCCAGTCTGGAAGAGCGTATTACGCGCGCGGTTCAAACCATCAGCGCGCTCCGAAACGAGAACAACCAGCTCCAGCAGCGTGTCAAAGCAGCCGAGGAACAATCGCTTACCGCCCGGTCCGAGTTCGAACAAGCACAAGCACTTTCCGCTGAATTTCAAAAAGAAAACGCCGAGCTCGAAGGCAAGGTGAAACAGCTTTCGCATCAGGTAGACGAAATGCGCGGCGAGCGGAAACAGGTAAAGACTCGGATCGAGAAACTGCTCAACCAATTGGACCTGCTGAGCGCAAGCTGACGAGACCGGAAATGGACGCACCGGATCCATCCAAGCAAATCGTCCGGGTTACTATCTTCAATCAGACGTATGCGGTATCCACATCGGGCGATCCGCGCGATACCGAAGCGCTCGCGCTGGAGATCGATGAACTGATGTCGTCGATTGCGCGCCGAGCCGGAAACCTGGACTCTACGCGGACAGCCGTCCTTGCTTGCCTGCATCTGGCGGACCGGCTTCGCACGGCGGAACGCAAACTGGAAACGCTGCAGCAATCGGTATCGCATAAAACACGCGATTTCGCAATGTTGCTTGACCAAGCGTTTCTTGCGCCGGAAGCCGGGCCGAACAATAAGTGATCTTACTCGGCACGCAGCGCTTCAGCCGGATCGACTCTGGCGGTTCTCCGTGCCGG
>DAISJE010000133.1:0-9527 GCA_036821665.1 Bryobacteraceae bacterium
CGACAAGAATTATCTGCAGAATCCGGACGACGTCATTAACTACAGCCTCGGGTCCGTGTTGAGCGGCGGCGATTCAGATCCTAAAACCGGAAATGACCTGATTTCGTGGACCGACATGTACGACGAATACCAGGAACGAGCGCTACATACACGCCTTCACATTCCGCTTGTATATGGTGTAGATGCCGTACACGGCCACAATAACGTGATCGGCGCAACCGTGTTTCCGCACAATATTGGTCTAGGCTGCGCTCGCAACGCTGAATTGGTCGAAAAAGCGGCCAAGGTCACTTCCGAAGAAGTTCGCGCAACTGGCATCAACTGGGCGTTCGCGCCGTGCGTGGCCGTTCCGCAAGATATCCGTTGGGGCCGCACATACGAAGGCTTCAGTCAGGATCCGGATATCGTGAAGACCCTTGGCGTTGCCGCACTGAAGGGTTTGCAGCGTGGATCGCTCGACGATCCGCTAGCCGTGCTCGCATGCGCGAAGCATTACGTGGCCGATGGCGGGACGAAATGGGGCACGGGCCGGTTCGGACTTGATCAGGGCGATGCTGAGATAGACGAAGCGACCCTCCGTTCCGTTTTTCTTCCTGGGTACCTAAGTACAGTTGACGCCGGCGTTGGCTCCGTTATGCCCTCATACAGCAGTTGGAATGGCGTGCACTGCTCGGGCAGTAAGAAGCTATTGACGGACCTGCTGAAAAACGCGCTCGGTTTCGACGGCTTCGTCATCTCCGATTACGGCGCTCTCAAGCAACTTCCAGGCACCGCTAAGGAACAGATCCAGACGTCGATTAACGCCGGCATGGATATGGTGATGGTTCCGGACAAGTATGTCGAATTTATCCAACTTCTGCGAGAACTCGCCACGGACGGGAAGGTGCCAGTCTCGAGAATCGACGATGCTGTTTTGCGCATCCTGCGCGTGAAGATCGCCATGGGGCTGATGAATCGCAAACGCTCGCCGCTCGCTGATCGCAGCCTGCATAGAACCTTCGGATCTGCCGAGCACCGCGCGGTCGCTCGGGATTGCGTTCGCCAGTCGCTCGTCTTACTCAAGAACGATGGCAACATTCTGCCGCTTGCCAAAGGCGCCGGACAGATTCACGTCTCCGGCAAGTCCGCTGACAACATCGGCAACCAATGCGGCGGATGGACGATTTACTGGCAAGGCAAGACCGGCGAACCTACCTTCGGAACCACGATTCTCACCGGTATTCGCGCGGCTGCCGGGCCGGGCGCGAAAATCAGTTATTCGGAAGATGGAAGCGGAGCGGGCAGTGCAAAGATCGGCATTGCCGTAATTGGAGAAAAGCCATACGCCGAAATGTTCGGCGATCGAGCGGAACTCCGATTGGATCCGGAAGATGTAGGCGTCATCGCGCGCATGAAGTCGCAAGGACTGCGCGTGGTTGTTGTTCTTATTTCAGGCCGGCCCTTGGTTATTGACGACATTCTTCCCCAGGCAGACGCAGTTGTCGCCGCTTGGCTCCCCGGTAGCGAAGGCGACGGCATCGCGGACGTCCTCTTCGGCGCATATAAACCAACAGGGAAGCTCTCTTTCTCCTGGCCGAAAGGCACTTCGACAAGCTTTCACATTGGCGATCCCGGATACCAAACGTTATTCCAATTGGGCTACGGTCTGACTTATGCGTGAGAAGTACTGCCTGATTCAATACGATTTAGTCCCGTGAAGGGGATCGATTTTTGTGGGGCGGCGCCTCGCGCTGCGCTGGGCGCACTCGCCCGGCTGCCTACTCGTACCGCAGCGCCGTTAGCGGGTCCACGCGTGTTGCGCGCCGCGCCGGCAGATAGCCGGAAATGGCCGCAATTGCCACAATTCCAAGCGTTGCCAGAATAATAATTTGGGGATCTGAGGACGACATTCCATAGAGCTGGCTCCGCACCAGCCTTGAGATCCCCAATGCCGCCGGTAATCCTACCGCGATTCCAATCCCAACCAGCAGCAGCACTTCTCGCATCACAATCCACAGCACATCTCCGGTCAGCGCTCCCAGTGCCATGCGAATACCGATTTCGCGTGTGCGCCGGGCTACCAGAAACGCCAGCACTCCATAGAGCCCAATTGCGGCAAGAATAGTAGCCAGTACGCCAAAACCGCTTGACAAGCTTGCTGCCAGCCGTTCGACCGCCAAAACATCATCGAGTTGCCGCTCTTCCGTTTTCATCTGGAAAACGGGCAATCGCGAATCCAGCTTATGCACCGCGGCACGCAGAGTCGGGAACATTTGTACCGATCCGGCATCCGTCCGCACATAGGCCGTCATGCGTGTGGCCCAATCGTTTTGCTGGTAGGGAAAATACACTTCACGAGGCGCATCCTGACGCATCGTTTGGTACTTTGTGTCCCCGACTACGCCGATGATTTCAATGTCCGTCTTCGTGCCCGGATCTCCTCCCATTCCGATGCGCCGGCCTACCGGGCTGGCGTTGCCGAAAAAATGCCTCGCGAACTTTTCGTTCACAATAGCCACTCTGGGCGCTCCAAGCGTGTCTTTGTCCGTGAAGTCCCGTCCGGTATACAGCGGAATTTTCAGAGTCGCAAAAAAAGCGGGCGAAACGTAATTGACCCATGGATTCATATCTTCGCCAGGCTTGGAAGTGTAGCCCTGTACGGTCACCGTGCTGTCCCACTCGTCGAAGCTGAGCGGCGCGACAACACACAATGCAACAGATCGAGCCCCTGGAAGCGTAGCGAGATTCTGTCCTAACTGTTTGTAAAACAAATTTGCGCGTTTGGCGTCGTATCCGCTGAGTGTCGGGTCAATCGAGAAAGAGATCAGATTGTTTACGTCAAAGCCCGGATTGAGGGACTTCAGATTTTTCAGCGTGCCCACAAACAACCCGGCGCCAATCAACAAGAGAAGAGATAGAGCCACTTGGAGACTCACGAGTAATTTTCGCCAGCGGGCTTGCGCGCCCCCAGCGACCGCATTGGCCTGATCTTTAAGCGTGGGTGCAACGTCGGACCGCGTCGCTTGCAGCGCCGGTAATAGTCCGAAGATCACGGCGGTAGCGAGCGAGATAATCAACGTGAACCACAACACGCGCAGATCGGGATTTGTGTCTAGCTTCATCGGGGGATCGATCTGAGGCATAATCCCCAGCAGCAGCCGCATCGTCCAACTGGACACAATCAGGCCCAACGCTCCGCCGGTGAACGCAAGCAACAGACTTTCCAATAAAAGCTGTCCGGTAATACGCATCCGGCTTGCCCCTAATGCAAGCCGCACAGCGATCTCCTTTTGACGAGCAGTCGCACGCGCAATGATCAGGTTCGCCACATTCGCGCAAGCGATCAACAGGACCAACCCGACCATCGCCATCATGGCCCACAGCGGCGCTTCCAGAAATTCCCGTGCCACGGACTGCCCTCGTCCGCCTGGCATGACATCAAGGCTCATTCTTAAAAACTGTTGGCGCGTATATGGCGAAGCATGTGCGAAAGCCGGTTGTTGAACTTCCATCTCCAAAATGCGATGGAAGATCGGCTGCAGCGATGCCTTCGCGTGTACCAGAGTAACTCCTGGTTTAAGCCGACCGAATACTTGCACCCAGCGGCGGCGCCGGTTATCGAACGGCTTATCTTCTTTCGTGACCTGCTCCGCCATCGCCATCGGCACATAAACCTGTGCCGCAACTAACGGCTCTATTCCGGCAAAACCTTTCTGCGCCACTCCGATAATCGTCAGTTGGTGATTGTTCACAAGAATAGGCTTGCCGATCACATCGGGATTACCGGCAAACCGCGTTTGCCAATAATCGTAGCCGAGAACGGCAAAAGGTGCCCCGCCTCGCGTACGATCGTCTGTATCCGTAAACAGACGCCCCAACGCCGGCTTGACGCCCAAAACGGGGAAGTACGTGCCGGTAACCAATTCACCCGATGACCGCTCGCTGCGGCCTCCAAAGCTGATGCTAAACGGCTGGCTGCTGCGGCAGAGCATGCCACTGAAAACCTGGTTCTGTTCGCTGAAGTCTTTGTAAATCGGATAAGAGAGCGCGTTTATTCCGGTGTTGGATCCGTAGTGCTGTCCAACTTCTTTAAGTTGGACGAGCTGTTCCGGATCTTTCACCGGCAACAACCGCAACAATGCCTGGTCCAGAAACGTAAAAACCGCCGTGTTTGCCCCAATCCCCAATGCCAGCGAGAGGACGGCGACGGAGGCAAACACAGGCGATTTCAGCAAGGACCGAAGGGCAAAGCGGAGCTCGCGCATCAAAGACATCTTACGAACTGAATACGTGTTTAGATTCAGTTTGTTCCGGATTTCAGTTCTGCGGGGTCGGATATAATCTGAGCCGTCCCAGGGGAGGGCCTCATATTGAGATCGGGTTTGAAATTTGCAGCGCGAGTGGTGTGGGCAATAGCAGTGCTCTGCTTACAATTCGCTTTTGGACAGTCGGTAACGTCTGTACGCGGCCACATCACCGATGCATCGGGCGGAGCGATCCCGAATGCTCAGGTCCGCCTGATCAATACAGATACTAATGCGTCCCGCGACGCGGTGTCCAGTAACGATGGGCTGTACGAGTTTCTCCAAGTGACTCCCGGCACATACAATGTCACGGTAACTGCACGCGGCTTCGCGCACGCAGAACGCACCGGCGTAAAGCTTTTGGTGAATTTACCTGCGACAGCTGATTTTCAGTTACAAGTCGCCGGATCCACGCAAAAGATTGAGGTAAGCGCGAGTGGAGCGCCGATGGTGAACACTACGGATGCGACCCTCGGAAACGTCTTTGATACGCAGCAAGTGGAACAATTGCCGATTGAGGCGCGGAATGTAGTTGAATTGCTGAGTCTGCAGCCAGGCGTCGTGTACATCGGCAACCGGGTGGATCAGGACTCGGACACGCGAAATGGTGCAATCAACGGCGTGCGCAGCGATCAATCGAACGTTACGCTTGATGGCGTGGACGTCAACGATCAGAATAGCGGCTACGCCTTCGACAGCGTCCTGCGCAACACACAGGATTCGGTGCAGGAATTTCGAGTTACTACGAGTAACTCGAACGCAGACGCGGGAAGATCCGCTGGCGCACAAGTCGCGCTGATTACCAAAAGCGGCACAAACGCGTTTCACGGCTCGTTATACGAATATAATCGCAATACGGATTTCGTCGCGAACGACTATTTCGTTAAAACGTCGGAACTGGCCTCAGGCAACCCCAACCAGAGATCCCCGCTTATTCGGAACGTGTTTGGAGGCTCCCTGGGCGGTCCCTTCGTGAAGAACCGGCTGTTCTTTTTTGTCAATTACGAAGGGCGCAGGGATAGCGAGGCAGCAAGTACCGTAAGGACAGTGCCAACTGCGGCCATGCGTGCAGGATTGCTAACGTACGAGAACGCTAGCGGCGGCACAACTACACTGGCCCCTTCTCAAATTCATCAAATGGATCCGTTGGCGATCGGTGAAAATGCAGCCGTTTTGGGAATTTTGCAAGGTTATCCGCTGCCGAACGACCCTACGGTTGGTGATGGGTATAACACGTCTGGATACCGCTTTGCCGCAAATGAAAAGGCAAAGTTTGACACGTACATTGCGCGCATCGATTACAACCTGACCTCGAACGGCCGGCACATGCTGTTCTGGCGTGGTAATCTCCAGGGCGACCGGCAGGATGGCGCACCGCAATTTCCTGGGCAAGCGGCGGCAACAACAACTTTAGACAACAGCAGGGGATTCGCGCTCGGTTATACCGCAATAGTCACACCCGCGCAGGTCAACACGTTTCATTGGGGCTTCACTCGGCAGAGCGGGGCGCTCGCCGGAATCTCGGCCGAGCCGCAAGTTACGCTGTCCGGCATTGATTCGCCTATCGCTTTTACGCGATCGAACACTTACCATATTCCCGTCAATAACCTGATTGACGACTACTCATGGACGAAGGGCCCGCATGCCATGCAGTTCGGAACGAACATTCGCATCATCGACGATTGGCGCTCAAACACATACAACTCGTTCCCGTCGGCGAATATCAATCTCGGATGGTTGTTGAATTCGGGCATCGCGAATCGAAATGTACCGTTTGATCCCGCGCTGGCCGGATTACCCGCCGTTTCAGACGGATTCGGACGCGAATACGACAACATACTGATGACGCTGGTGGGCATGGTGACCGAGGGAAACGCAATTTACAACTACGATAAGAACGGCAAACCATTGGCATTCGGCGCACCGCTGCTGCGCAATTTCCGTTGGAATGAATATGAACTTTATGCGCAGGATTCTTGGAAACTCACACGCAATTTGACTTTGACGTATGGATTGCGATGGACGCTGCTGCAACCTCCCGCGGAAGTCAACGGCACTCAGGTGGGTCCCTGCGTGTTGACCGGCGATTCATGCAATCCGCTCAGCCTGACGGACTGGCTGAACACGAGCGCGGAGCAGGGCGCCACCGGGGGAGCAGCCATCAACGCGCCGCAGATTTCATTCGCGCCAAATGGGCGCTATAACGGCAAGGCGGATTTCTGGAATTCGGAACGCAACGATTTTGCCCCGCGCATCGCTGTCGCCTGGGCGCCGAGTTTCGGCGATAGCTGGCTGGCGAAAATTTTCGGCTCGCATGACAAGACTTCGATTCGTGCCGGATATGCCATGTTCCACGACCATTTCGGCGCCGCCACCGTAAATTCGTACGACTCGGCGGGTTCCTACGGTTTGTCGAGCCAGGTTTCGAACGTGCCAGGCTCTGTCACGGTATCGAGCGCGCCGCGATTCACTGGGCTGACGCAGATACCGCCCGGCCTGCTGCCACCGGCGCCGGCAGGCGGTTTCCCGGCAACGCCACCGAACGATCTTTTTGCCATCAGTTGGGGTCTCGACAGAAGCATGCAAACGCCCTATTCGCACGCCATCGATTTCTCTATTTCCCGGCAATTCGAACACGACGTCATGCTCGATGTCGCCTATGTGGGTAACTTCAGCCGAAGGCTGCCGGAGCAGGAAGATGTTGCGATGCCGCTAAACCTGGTGGACCCCAAAAGCCACATGGACTACTTCACCGCGGCGACGATCCTTGCGAAACAATCGCGTGCGGGAGTGCCCATACAAAATGTGAAGCCGGTGCCGTACTTCGAGAACCTGTTTGCTCCGTTGACCGGAACCGATTTGGGCAACGGGCCGCTGACGGCTACGCAGGCGGTCTACAACGAATTCCTGAACAATATCGGAAATGAGACGTACGCGCTGTTCCAGCTTGATCTACCGGACAGCCAAACGGGAGCGGGATTGAATGTACCGGGCCACTCATACCCGTCCTACCGCTTCTATCATGACCAGTATTCGGCGCTTTACAGTTGGCGAACCATCGGCACATCGGAATACAACGCGCTTCAAGTGACTCTGCAGAAACGCTTCAGCCATGGTGTCCAGGGCGGTTTGAACTATACATGGTCGAAGTCGATGGATTGGACCTCGCAAGCCGAGCGAATCCCGACGTCGGGCGGAAACAATGGGGCTCAGATCATCAACACCTGGATGCCCGATCAGTTGCGAGGCGTATCGGACTTTGATGCGACTCAGCAGATCAACGCCAACTGGATTTTCGATCTGCCGTTCGGCAGGGGGCGCATGGTGGGGTCGCATGTAAGTAGATGGGTGGATGCAGTGATCGGCGGATGGCAGTTGAACGGACTCTTTCGCTGGACGAGTGGTTTTCCGTTTACGGTTGATGAGGGGTCCACTTGGCCGACCAATTGGGACATCGAAGGCTGGGGACTTTTTCAAGGGCCGCTGACAAGCGCGGACCTTAAGCGCGGCAGCGGTCCGAATGCATACGTAAACCCGCAGGCCGTGTACAACGCGTTCCGTATCGATTATCCGGGCGAATCGGGCACGCGGAATCCGCTACGCGGAGATGGCTATTTCGGGTTGGATGCAGGCCTTTCGAAGGCTTTTCACTTGACCGAACGCGTCCAGATGCGCCTGCGGTGGGACGTCTTTAACGTTACCAACACCGTCCGCTTCGATGTAGCGAGTATGGGGAACCGGTTGGATCAGCCGGCCACCTTCGGAATCTATACGCAGACGCTCTCTAACCCTCGCGTGATGCAAATCGCGCTGAGAATTGAGTTTTAATAGGACCGCCCGGGTGTTGGATGCGATGCGCGCAGCATCTTCAATCAGCTAATACCGCACTGCTCGCGTCTCCAGTCGCCTTACGAGTTCGAACCCCGGTGTGCCCACAATTTGTTGCATCAAGATCGTCCAGGGTTTGTCCTGTTCTTTTACGAGCACCGCGGTTGCGCGAATCCGTCCTACAAGATCGCCGCTGGTGTGATCCCAATACGCAAACGAATCGAGATAAGGAGAATTGGGGGCGGCCTCCGGGACGGGTAAGCGCCCGGTCAGGTTCTGTTCACACTCAACGCGAAGCCACTGCTCACTCTCGGAGCGCAAGAGCAACCGGCAATTATTGAACTCCGGAAAGAAAACAAATCGATAGGGTGGATTTTCCTTCGGAATGAGAATCGAAACACCCGGCAGCGCAAAATAGCTGGTCAAAGGCGTATCGGAATACTGATGCAAGCCGCTCAATACGCGCGCAGTTGCCCGCTCATTCATTGGCTGAATATCCAGATGATGGGCGATTTTGTTCCGCATAAGTGAAAGAAGCCGGGGAGGACAGTTCATCGGTAAACAGGACCGTCCTCTCCAAGAATGTTCGAGGCGCCGTCTGGAATAGTAGATTGAGGCGCGAAGCCATCTTAGTCTTCCTGCTGCCGGAACACAGGCTCTTTTCCCGCCAGCATTAATCGCTCATCCAGTGCTGCCTTGACCAACTCCTCTTCCATCTCCGATAATCCGCGCGCGTCTATCTCGATGCGTGTCAAGAGGCCCTGCACGCGGCCGCGTGATACTTCACCAGGCAGAGCGAGCGCATAGGCGAAAATCGCATCCGAGCGCAGTTCTTCATCCTCGAACAACTTGCGAAGATTTTCCAATTCGCTCTTAATGCCGTAATAGCCGATGCCCCAGACTGCGCCCCGCCGTACCTCCAGATCGGGATCGTTTAAATGCTTTGCGAAGTAATCGCGAAAACTCGGGTGCATCGATCGCCACATGGCTTCGAGTGCCTTCGCTCGGCCATCCCGCGCGTTGTATAAGTCCAGAACGGCTGTACGAACTTCATTGCGGTCCGCCTCTGCTGAAAGGCCAACCAGCAGTCCCCCGCGTTCCTCCGTCGAAATACCTGGTTTGCGCAATGCTGCAAGCATCGCCTCAACTACCTCGTTGTCCGACGTCGAATCAATTAGCGCTTCCCAAGCGCGCGCTCGGACGGCATCGGCTGAGTCCGTCCGAGCAAGATGCAGAAGCTTTTTTCGCTGCTCGGCCGTGAGCTCATGGTTAAAGAAGGAGCTGGCTGCCGCTGCGCGAATACTAGCGGTCGAATGATTAAGCAGTTCCGCGCGCTCGTCTTCATCGAGCATGTCAACCGGCAGATCGGCTTGCTCCGGATAGAGCCCCCAAATGTCAAAAGATTCTTCGATAAGC
>DAISJE010000134.1:0-9470 GCA_036821665.1 Bryobacteraceae bacterium
GGATCCGAGCGGCAGAAGTGTATTTTTTGAAATCTACAAGGTGGTGTAAGCGGGAAGATCTCTCGTATGGATCTGGTTATTTCAGATCGTCCATTCCGTTTTACGGTACATAGTGCTCTGATCACAGTTTCCTGCGCGGCGGCATTGTAGCCGATTTCAAGTGCGCCGTCGTCGCCGCAGCGCCAGTCCCAATCCCGCTAATCCGATGCCGAACAAACCGGTCGGTACCGGTTCGGGTACATCCGAAGTCGCTGGAGCCGCGGGAATCAGCAAAGAAGTATCTCCGCTGGTGAATTGCATGTCGAACGTATGCGATGCGTCCGCGAAGGCCTCCAACTGTTGCGAACGGGAATCGACGAAGGTATCCAGCGTGGCTTGTATGAAGAAGTCATCTCCCGGGTTGACGGTAAATGTCACATCCCCGGTAAAGTGCACTTGCTTCTCGCTTCCGTCGCCATTCACGTGATCGAAAACAGATCCCAGTTCGGGTTGAACTTCCTGATTCGGATTGAAGCCGCTCCCGAAAACTGCAAATCCGCCAGCGATTTCCGTCAGGACTCCACCCGAGACTTGTCCGTTAACAGTGTATTCGAGTGTATAGTTCGATGACTTGGTACCGATATACGTATATTGCTGCGTGGAGCGAGCAGTAGAGCCGGCGGCGTGAAAGAACGTGGACGGCGTCGCTGGTTCGACCGTGATGCCGGCGAAGGCCCGCGCGCGCAGATGAGGAAGCGCATTCAGCCCGCTGAATATTGCAATCGCGTCATAGCTGACCTCGTCGCCCGAGAACTCGACAGCACCAAGCGGGTGTCCAAAGCCGCCATCTGTCTGGGTCCCGAAATCCGTAACCGGATTCGGACAAGTGCTGCAGGTAATTTCGAATTGCCTCGCATTTCCGCTCGCCTCTGCGCCCCAGAATACGGACGAGGCACGCAAAGGAGCCACTCCCGCGATACCGGCAATCAACGCAAACAGCAGACTGCTGTATAGCCATCTGATCTTTCCTCGCCCACGAACTCTTTTTCCGTAAATTACAAAACTCATTTTGATCTCCTCCGATGAAATTGAACTCACATCCATACATAGGTATTCGAATAAGGAAGAAGCTCATCATTCTTACCGGTGGTGATGAGCGGCAGTCGTATCTCCAGCCCATAAAAAGCGCGAAGAGAATGTATACGTCAACCGGCTTAAAAACAGCTCACGAGCGTTTAAAATCCTGATACCCTGGGATAACTAAGTAGCGGGGTGCTACGTGGAACGGGATGACGTTTCCAGGCTGCTGGAAAGCGCTCGGGACGGGGATAAAACTGCCTTCGACTCGCTGATCACAATTGTGTATCAGGAACTGCGGCATATTGCCGCATCACTTATGCACGGTCAGGTCAATGGCGCCACTCTGCAGCCCACCGCAGTTGTAAATGAAGCATGGATCCGGCTCAATGCAGGCGGTCACCTGTGGGAGAACAAAGCACATTTTTTTGGGGCTGCTGCTCGGGCAATGCGACAGGTCCTAACGGAAGAAGTTAGGCGGCGATCGTCTCAAAAAAGAGCAGGCAACGCGAAACGGGTCACTCTACTGGATTTCCCAGGCAGTTCTGAAGAATCCACGGTTGATATGCTAGCGCTCGACGAAGCCTTGACCGCGTTGGAAGAAGTGGATGGGCGCTTGGTCCGTTTGATCGAACTGCGCTATTTCACAGGCTGCAGTCTGGACGAAGTTGCGGAGTTGACCGGCCGCTCAGTTGCAAGCATAAAACGCGATTGGTCCTACGCTCGAGCGTGGCTGTTCGAGCGGTTGCAGAACGTGGGCTGTTCCCGCTGACGGTGTTGCATGGACGACGGATTGCGCCAACGGGAGCAGGAGCTGTTCCACGCCTGCCTGAGTCTGCCGCCGGCGGACTGGAAGAGCTACATCGAGGAAGCCTGTGGCGATAACGGCGATCTGCTCGATCGTATAAGCCGTTTGTTAGAAGTACATTGCACGGCAGATCACGCCACTCTCAGCCCATTCCTGTTGCAATCGATCCGCGACAGGGCAGAAATGATTGGACCGTACCGGCTAATCGGCATTTTGGGCGAGGGCGGGATGGGCACCGTATATGAAGCGGAGCAACTAGAACCGGTGCGCCGGCGCGTAGCTCTTAAACTCGTCAAGTCCGGCATGCGCACGAGGGAGATCGTGGCTCGTTTGATGATTGAGCGGCAGGCCCTGGCAGCCATGGATCACCCCTATGTCGCCAAAGTGTTCGACGCGGGAGAAACGAACACCGGCTGTCCTTACTTTGTGATGGAGCTGGTTAAAGGCATACCGCTCCTTGAATATTGCGATGCTAATCGCCTACCAATTCGCAAACGGGTCGAATTGCTGATCCTGATTTGCCAGGCCGTCCAGCACGCACACCAGAAAGGCGTGCTGCATAGGGACCTCAAGCCGTCTAATGTGCTCGTTAGCGGAGATCCGGCAGCCCCAATTCCCAAAATCATCGACTTCGGAATCGCGAAGGCAATCGGCTTAGACAGCTCCGAAGGGCGAACGGCCTACACTCGGGCGGACCAGGCGCTCGGTACCGCAGCATATATGAGCCCAGAACAGGCCGGGTTCGGCCGAATGGACGTGGACACGCGCAGCGATGTGTACTCACTCGGCGTGATTTTGTACGAGCTGCTTGCCGGATGCCTGCCGGCGGATCCGAAGGACGTTGGTTACGCGCATTTTCTGGCCGCATTGGCCAGTGGCGAACTTAGGGCTTTACGGCCGAGCACGCGCATCTGCGCCCAGTCTTACAAAACCGATGCGGCGGCGGCGAGAGATACTACGAGCGCAGGTCTACGGCGTGACCTCCAGGGCGATCTGGACTGGATCGTACTTAAGTCTCTCGAAGTAGATCGCCGCCGCCGTTATGAAACCGCTGAGGCGCTCGCGGAGGACTTGCGCCGATACTTAAAAGGAGTGCCGGTCTCGGCTCATCCGCCGGCAATCGCGTATCGTCTGCGCAAGTTCGTTCAACGGAACAGGGTTCGGGTGCTTGCGGCGGCGGTGGCGGGCATTGCCCTTGCATCCGGCGCCGTGACAGGGGTCATCGGCTTCGTTCGCGCAACACAGGCCGAGGCAGTCGCAAAAGAGGAAGCGGCTGCCTCCCGACAGGTGTCGGACTTTCTCGTCCAACTGTTTACACTTCCGAGTCGTCAGGAGGGTCCGGACAAACCCGCTACCGTCAATGAGCTGTTGACGCGTGGCGCTGCGACTATAGAAACCGAGCTAAAAGGGCAATCTCCGGTGCAGGCAAACCTCTATGCCACGATGAGCAGAGTGTACGGGGCACTGGGGCAGTACCGCCAGTCCAAACGGTTTGCGGAGAAATCGCTTGCCTTGCGCCATGCTCCTGGCCGCGAAGGAGATCTCGAGATAGCGTCCGCGCTTCTCCAACTTGGCAGTGCAGAGCAGAGACTGGGCCACATGGACCAGGCCCGCAGCTTGTTTCAAAAGGGACTGGCAATTCGCATACGCAATTTAGGCGAAAATCAGCTGGACGTAGCGAAGGCTTACAATTATCTCGGTTCTGTCGAAGGTGTTACAGAGCACTACGATGCCGCCATAGCAGCGCACCGCAAAGCGCTGGCGATTCAGCAGAAGATTGGCGGCAGATTCCAGCTCGATGCAGCACGCAGTTTACGAGGCATTGCGCTGGTGGAAGATCGCAAGGGCAACACAGAAGGGGCACTCGAACTCTTCAGAAAATCCGAGGAAGTTTTCGAAAAAAACTATGGGCCGAAGCATCCGTTCACAGCTGTCGCCTTGCAGGATATCGCGGTCTCTCTGACCAGCCTGAAAAGATACGATGAAGCGCTCCGGCTTCTGGAGCGATCCCTTTTCATTCTGAAAAGCGTTTATGGACCGGATCATCCGCAGGTCTCATACACGGAGCACAGTCTGGGAAATAACCTGGCTGCGCAAGGCAAGTTGAGGGAGGCGCTCCCGTTCTTAAGGGATGCATATCGGATTCGCATGAGCGCGATGGGCCCCGATAATCCGCGTACGGCAGATGTGGCTGAGAGCCTAGGGACACTTCAAGTTAATCTGGGCGATCTCAACGAAGGGACAACTCTTTTGGAACAAGCATTGGGCAGCCACCGGCGGGCATACGGCCCAAATCATTCGTCCACGCTGGAGACACAAGGAAACTTGGCCCGTGCCTTGGTAAAAGCGCGGCGATATGCGGAAGCAATTCCGCATTTGAGAGCCGTCGTTCTAAGCGATGCTCCGCCCCGATTCCGTATCGATTTGGGGGATCCGTTATTCACGCCGATGCGAAAGATGCCGTCATTTCAATCCCTGCAAGCCGATGCGGATCGGCGCGGGTGGAAGGCGAACACCCAAATACGCTGACTATCTGGGAGCCGGCGCTAGCTGCGGCGCCATTAATTTGCATAGAGTTAGGCTCTTCCACTAGCACATAAAACATTTCGATACGCGGCATAGAAAATTCCAAGTTCGCTTAGGCGCTTTTAGCTGATACTCTTTAGCCTTCAGCTAGGATTCATGAATCGCATCGCTAAAATCTCCCTTGCGTCAAGCATGTTATGCAGCGGGTTGTTTGCGCAGACTCCGCAAACAGTGGAGCAGCACCTGAACGCGCTGGACGCAGCCACGAAATCGGCCCAACTCTCGGGCGATAACGCCTGGATGCTGACCAGCGCCGCTTTGGTGCTTATGATGACGGGACCTGGGCTTGCGCTTTTTTACGGCGGCCTGGTGCGCCGTAAAAATGTTCTAAGCACGATGATGCACAGCTTTGTGCTCATGGCGGTCGTCACCGTACTGTGGGCGATTTACGGCTACAGCTTCGCGTTCGGCGAAGGGAATCCGTTTATCGGCGGATTTCAATATTTGTTTCTCAACGGCGTTGGAACCGCGCCCAATCCCGACTACGGCGCCACCGTTCCACACGAAACGTACATGATTTATCAGTTGATGTTCGCCATCATTACTCCGGCGCTGATATCGGGAGCCTTTGCCGAGCGCATTAAATTCAGCGCTATGTTGCTATTTACGGTGCTGTGGACCACGATTGTGTATTTCCCAATGGCGCACATGGTCTGGGGTAAAGGCGGCTTGTTGAACGCGTTCCTTGGCGGCAAGGTACCCTGCTTGGATTTCGCGGGCGGCACAGTGGTGCATATTACCTCCGGAGTCAGTGCACTGGTTTGCGCTCTTTATCTGGGCAAGCGGATCGGTTTTCCGCGCGAGGCCATGAAACCACACAATCTGGTGCTCAGTGTCGTGGGCGCTTGCTTGCTCTGGGTGGGCTGGTTCGGCTTCAACGCCGGCAGCGCTGTAAATGCCTCAGGTCTGGCGACCAGCGCGTTTGTGGCGACGCACTTCGCGACCGCTGCCGCGGCGCTCGGATGGATGTTTGCCGAGTGGATGAAACATGGAAAGCCGAGCATGTTGGGAGGCATTTCCGGCGCGGTGGCCGGACTGGTAGCCATTACGCCGGCATCGGGCTTTGTAAAACCGTTCCCGGCTCTGTTGATTGGTTTTGTTGCAGGGATTGTCTGCTTTCTAATGGTTACGGCCGTGAAAGGCAAGTTCGGCTATGACGATACGCTCGATGCGTTCGGAGTGCACGGAGCCGGCGGAACCCTAGGCGCGTTATTGACAGGCGTTTTTGCGACTAACGCCATTAACGACGGACTCAAGGACGCGGCAGGCAAGGTTCTTCCATTGGGCCTGGTAGATGGAAACCCAGGGCAGATTTTGAACCAAGCGGCAGGTGTCGCTATCTCCTGGGCTCTAGCCATTGTCGGCAGCCTGATCATTCTGAAAATCGTGGATGTGCTGATTGGAGTACGCGCCAATTCAGAAGACGAAATCGAGGGACTCGATCTCAGCATGCACGGCGAGGAAGGCTATAACCTTGAAACGTAGCCGGAGCGCATAGGACCAAGCCAATGAAAAAAATTGAAGCCATCATTCAGCCCCACAAACTTGACGATGTGAAGGAAGCGTTGAAGAGCATCGGAGTAGACGGACTTACGGTGACCGAGGTTCGGGGGCATGGACGCCAGAAAGGCCACCGCGAAGTTTATCGCGGTATGGAATACGAAGTGGATTTCCTGCCGAAGGTCAAAATCGAAACAGTTGTTCCGGATGAACGACTGGACGAAATCAGCAGGGCCATCTCCACCGCGGCGCGCACCGGCAAAATCGGTGACGGAAAGATCTTCATTTATGACGTTCTGGAAGCCGTGCGCATTCGCAACGACGATACCGGCGAAGCAGCCCTATGAGCATGACACGATGCAACGAGGATACTGTGTAGGTGAACGAACCGCTTGGCAATGCGCGCGGCTCCGTTTCAAATGATGCGGCTGTCCTAAGCCGCGACCCATTTCAGTTCTTCATTCGGCGCACTGCGGCGGTGGATTCGGTAGTTGGCGCGGCGGCCGCGGATGTGCTGCTGCCCGGGCTCGAGATACCGGTCGCAATCACCGCGGTTGGAGGATATGGCCGGAAAGAACTATTTCCCTGCTCCGATATAGATCTACTGATTCTGGTTGAAAGCGAATCGGATTTAGCCAGGATCAAAGTACCTCTCTCCGAGTTTGTCCGCGTACTTTGGGATGCGGATCTTAAAATAAGCCAATCCGTCCGCACGATAGCGGACTGCTCCAGGCTCAACGAGCAAAACATCGAACTTCACATCAGCCTGCTCGATCTCAGATTTGTAGCGGGCGCGCCGGCGCCGTTCGAGACTCTGAAACGGAATCTCCCGGAATTTTACCGCCAACAGGGGCCTAGGATTGTCCGGCGATTGTCGGATCTGGCCCGGCAGCGACACGCAAAATTCAACCACACCATCTATCACCTGGAGCCGAATATCAAAGAGGCTCCCGGCACGATTCGCGACATCCACCTGCTCAACTGGTTTGGGCTGCTTCTACCAAACCAAGGCCCGGTGCTCGAAGCGTCAGCGGAAGCTCGTGAAGCCAGGAAATTTCTGTATTCGACTCGTTGCTTCCTACATGCGCTGTCGGGACGGGATAACAACCTGCTTACCTTCGAAAGGCAGGACGAAGCGGCGCAGCGGCTGCCGGAACATGCGACGTCTCCGGAAGAGTGGATGCGCGTCTATTACCGGCACGCGCGCCCGCTATTTCAGTCCGCTGTTCGGGCTTTGGAATTCGCAGATGCGGCTCAGTCATCGCTCATCCGGCAGTTCCGAGACTGGCGCAGCAGGCTTTCAAACGCCGATTTCACGGTATCTCAGAACCGAATTCTACTTCGCAACCCGGCGGTAACACTTAGCTCTTCGGAATCGGTTCTCGGGCTGTTTGCGTTTGTCGCGCGGCACGGGGTTTCCTTAGCCTGGGATGCGCAGCGCCGGGTTCGGGCGGCTGTACCCGCGATCGCCAAAACATTCCGTGAACACCCTGCGCCGTACAGGGCATGGCGCGATCTGCTCTCTCAGCCGAACACTGCACTTGGATTACGACAGATGCACGAAGCCGGTATACTGGCATCCGCATTACCGCATTGGGAAGCCGTTGAGAGCCTCGTCGTTCGAGATTTTTATCATCGCTACACGGCAGATGAGCACACCCTAGTGGCCGTCGAGGTGTTGGATAAGCTAATTGCGCAAAACGCCGGCATATCGTCCCGATTCCAGGAACTTGCGCGTGAAATTGACGATCCCGCCACTTTGCGGCTGGCGATTCTTCTTCACGATATCGGTAAAGGGACCACACCTGGCGATCACGTACAGGGCTCGCTTGCAGCGGCAGCCGACGTATTTGCGGCTTTGTCCGTTCCCGCACAGGCGCAGGACGCCGTTTGTTTCTTGATCCAGCATCATCTCGAGTTGTCGTCTGTCATGAACAGCCGTGATTTGGACGATCCGGCGACCGCCCGTTTTCTTAGTTCACGCATCGATACACGGGAAAAGCTTCGCAACCTGGCGTTACTTACGTACGCCGATATCTCCGCGGTAAATCCTACGTCGATGACGCCTTGGCGCATCGAACAACTTTGGCGCGTTTATTCAATAGCCGACGAGCAGCTCACCCGCGAACTGGCGGAGAATCGCATTACGTCTGCCATCACCGCATCACCCGCCTTCGCCGTTCCAGGACTGGCATCGTTTCTGGACGGTTTTCCAGTCCGCTACTTACGTACGAATTCGCCAGACCGGATTGCACATCACTTCAACCTGGAGCAGAGAAGGCGGCGCGAGGGTGTTGCCGTTGAGATCACACGCGAGCCGGGCGCTTATCTTCTGACAGTCATTGCGGCCGACCAGCGTGGCCTGTTCGCGTCGGTATGCGGCGCACTGGCTAGCTTTGGGATGAACATTTTGAAAGCGGAAGCTTCCAACAACCGCTCCGGCTGTATTTTGGATGTGCTCCGGTTTGCAGATCCCATGCGCACGCTGGAAATGAATCCCGACGAAATAGGGCGGCTTCAGTGGACGATTGAATGTGTGGTGAGAGGCGCGATTCAGGTTCCCGATCTGCTTAAAAGCCGCCGCGCGGCGCCGCGTATTACCGGAAGCGCCAAAGTACAGTCTTCTGTCCGCTTCAACAATGACGCTTCCGACACAGCAACGCTGATTGAATTCGTCGGCGAAGATCGCCCAGGCTTGCTATTCGATCTCGCCTCGGCGTTAACTGCGGCCGAATGCAATATTGAGCTCGTACTGGTGGATACGGAAGCGCACCGGGCATTGGATGTCTTTTATGTGACGAAGGACGGCATGAAATTGGACGATCCGACGAGTAGCAAGCTTCGTGTGGTGCTCGAGCGCGCGGGGGTGGCGCCATAACCCAGGGTGTTCGTAAAACGAGATTCGAAAAATGATTGTGAGATAAATCGGGAGATGAACGATTTCTTTCGTCTGGATGGCCAAACAGCGCTTATTACAGGCGGCGCGAGCGGTATTGGAGAGGCAACGGCGCGCATTTTTTCACAAGCGGGCGCCGAAGTTGTGATTGTCGATATCGATGAAGGGCGGGCGGAAGGGGTTTGTAAGAGTCTGCCTAAGAGCCGCGCATTCCGCTGCGACATTACCGACGAACAGGAAGTAAATGCGCTATTTTCACGTATAGACCACCTCAATATCGTGGTGAACTGCGCGGGCATTGGTCTCGTCGGTAGCATTGAAGAGACCAGCTTGGCCGACTTTCACCGCCTTTTTCGGGTAAACGTCGATGGTATGTTTCTGGTCACCCAGGCGGCCATTCCGTTGTTGAAAAGAGTCCGAGGCTCTGTCTTGAATATCGGTTCGGTAGCCGGCATGGTCGGCGTAAAGCGCCGGTTTGCCTACTGCGCAACCAAGGGAGCGGTGGCCGCGATGACCAGACCAGCGAACTACTGGCACGGCCTGCCGCAATACACCCAGGCCCGCAAGGCCATCTGGGAAGCGGTCAATCCTCATACTGGCAAGAAGCGCATAGACGAGGCCTTT
>DAISJE010000135.1:0-9410 GCA_036821665.1 Bryobacteraceae bacterium
GCTCGTCCGCCATCGCGCCCCAGGACCAATTGGCAAAAGAGCGAGGGACGCAGCTAAGAGAACACAATGCAGTAAGCTCTGCCGTCGCGGCGATAACGTACGTGTCGTCCAACGCGCATATGCGTAGCCGAGCAGCAGGGCGGCCTGATAGAAAACGAGGCAAACCGACCAGACCGCGGCCGAACCGCCAAACCACGGAAGGATTTGCTTGGCTATCAGCGGTTCCAACAAGAAAAGCAGGAACGCGCTGAGAAAGATGGTCAGCCCGAGTAGCGTGACGATGTTGCCTCAGTGCTTCGCTCGTTGGGCGCTACCATCGTCCGACAGTTCGGGTTTGGGAACCGGTTTGGAGTCGCTATAGTCGCGGGAAAGATAGTCGAGAAGCAATTCTTTATCCGGAACCACGGCTCCCCAGCCGATCATTTTTTTAATCTCCTTTTCCCAAGCAGCCCGGGGCAAGCGCTGTGAGTCCACCAGACGAAGGCTGTGGCACGGAGTGCAAGCACGCTGTTCTTCTTGCCTTCCGCGATCCGGCGATTGAGAATCCGCAGCCAATACCAGCGTGGCGGAGCAAAGCAAGACTGCACACCGTACAGCGTTCATGCCGACTCCACTGTGATGCCCACTCGATCGATCGCGTTATAGAGATAGCCCGACGGATTCCATATCGCGACTACGGGCTGAACACGTCCTGCTGAATCCGTTGCGCGAGACAGCACAGTGAAGTAGCCCGGATGTGGCGGAGTCCAATCCAGCTTCCATAAGCGCCATGCGAAGGGAAGATCCTGTCGCGAGAGGCTAGCCGGTTTCCAGTTGCTGCCCCCGTCCGTTGAAACATCCACTTTTGTGATTCGCTCTTCGCCCGCCCAGGCGATACCGCCCAACACCGTCGCTTTGAGCGGAATTTTTTCGTCCTGGTTGACACTCGTGATGTACGACTTTACCGGCATACCTTCGATTACTTCCAGTTCAGCAGGATTGGCGGGCGTGCCCGGGGCAACTGCGTATTTCGGAAAGCGGTAGCCCGGATTCATGAAGAAGCCGTTGTTTGGCTCAGTCGCAACGGTCAGATTCGTCACCCATTTGACCCAGCTTGTTCCATCCCAACCGGGCACTATCAAGCGCGTTGGAAAGCCATGCAAATCGGGAAGCGGTTCGCCGTTCATTTTGAGTCCGAGTAACGTGGCGGGATGAAGCGCTTTGCGCATTGGCATTGAGCGGATGAAATCAGGCGTCTTCGCGACACCGGTGTCCGCGCCGTTAATCGTGACGTATGGGGCATTGAAGTCTGCGCCGGCAAGTTTTAGGACATCGCTGAGACGCGGCCCGGTCCACTCCGCGTTTCCAATTGCCCCGCGCATCCACTGAACACCCGGGACGCGCGGCCGGAAAAAGCCCCGCCCATCGCCGGTACATTCCAATGTGGCGGCTACCGTATGCTGCGGCAATTTTTGAATATCCGCGAGCGTCAATTCGATGCGTTTTTCGACGTGACCGTCTAAGGAGAGCCGGAAGTTTTCTGCTTTCACTACCGGCCGCGGAATATGCTGCCTGACAAAGAACACGTCATTAGGCGTCAACCACGTATCGAAATTAGAAACCGGCGTCTCCAGATCCTCAGGCCGGTCGTTGTGGACCAGCATCGGCCCTTTCCCGGGAATAATCAGCCGGTTCTGGGCACGCGCCAAGCCGCCGGCAGTGACGAGGAGATAGGCAAGCAACTCGCGTCTGCTAAAACTTCGAGACGGTCCCAGCATCTCTAATACCGTATACTACTTGCCGGAATGAGCCGAGAACTAAAAAGAAACAACTGGGGCAAAATGCCCTCCGGAGAACAAATCGACCTATACACGGTTCGCAATTCGAACGGAATCGAAGCAACGATTACGAGCTATGGCGGACGAGTCGTAACACTGAAAACGCCGGACCGGCAAGGGCGGTTCGAAGATATTGTTTTGGGTTTCGACAGTCTTGATGGCTATCTTGCGAAGAACCCGTATTTCGGTGCGTTGGTAGGACGCTATGCAAACCGGATCGCGAATGCCGAGTTCACTGTCGGCGGAAAGACATATTACCTTGCCCGAAATGATGGCCCGAATTCTTTGCATGGCGGTCTTAAGGGCTTCGACAAAGTTGCCTGGCAAAGCAAGCCGGTAGAGGTGGATGAAGGCCCGGCTATTGAGCTTACCTATCTCAGTGCCGACGGAGAAGAAGATTATCCGGGAAACCTAAAGGTGACCGTCCGCTATACGCTGACCGACAAGAACGAACTCAAGATTGATTATCAAGCCGCCACCGACAAAGAAACGATCTTGAATCTCACAAACCACTCCTATTTCAATCTTTTGGGGCACGCCGCGGGTTCGATTCTCGATCATCTTGTCATGATTAATGCGGATGAGTTCACGCCTGTGAACGAGCATCTGATTCCCACCGGAGAGCGACGGCGGGTGGCCGGCACGCCATTTGACTTTCGAAAACTGGAAGCAATTGGGACGCGTATCGATGAAAAGGAACAACAGCTTAAGTACGGAATCGGTTTTGATCACAACTATGTTTTGAATAAAGGCCACTCTGCTCTGGTTCCCGCAGCACGGGTAACTGAGCCAAGCACCGGACGCACAATTGAGGTGTCTACAACGGAGCCGGGTATTCAATTCTACACAGGCAATCATCTAGACGGCAGCGTACGAGGTAAAGGCGGCGTCATTTACGGCTTTCGCTCTGGTTTCTGCCTGGAAACACAACACTTCCCCGATTCACCGCATCATCCGGAGTTTCCTTCCACTGCCTTGAAGCCTGGGCAAGAGTATCGCAGTACGACAGTATTCACATTTTCGATTGAATGAAACAGGAGGGCCCTGGCGTTGTTCTACTAGGTATGGAGGGGAAAAAAGGACAGCAATCATCGTCACAGCCCGACAAGAATCTGGCCGCCGACGAACGGCCTGTGCCGTCGCAAGCGGAGGGCGATCTCGAAACTGTAGAGGAAGACCTCGAGGCTAAAGAGCGTCAAAATCAGCGCGCATCTAAAGGGGCCGGATCCGGACAATAGAGTCGGGGCGAAAGGAGGTTGAAAATAGAAGAAACAGACTCATTCGACACTGATTCATTCGGCGTGGGTGTGTTATACACTCGCGCCGAACGTGTTCCAGCCGCAATCAATCCTGCCTGATTCTCAGAAGGTCCTCAATATCTCCGACCTTATCCACAAGTAAGTTCAACTTACGCGCCAAACCCTGAATTTCCGACTCTGCCCTCCGGTTCACATCGAAGTCCAATTCGCCGCGTACCCTGTCCTTTGCATCCTGGCGGTTTTGGCTCATCATGATCACCGGCGCCTGCACGGCCGCGAGCATTGAAAGAAACAAATTCAAGAGAATAAATGGATAAGGATCCCAAGCCCGGCGGCCCAGGTTGACATTTAATGTCGTGTAAATAGCCAGCACGACTCCAAATGAGATGATGAAAGCCCAAGAGCCGCCGAAATGGGCCACGCCATCGGCAACTCGATCTCCCAAGGTAGTCTTCTCTTCGATTATTTCGTTCGGATTCCGGCTGGCCCGGAGCCGCACAAGCTCTTGCGCAGCGTGAAAATGGCGTCCAAGCACCGTGAGAATGTCCATTCCCGCCAGCGGCTTGCGCTGTAGCAAGATGGAGATGTCATTCCGGTCAACTTCCACGCATACGCTTTCTTCAAGTGCTAAAGCGCTGCTCTGGTGAGGCGTTTGATCCAGCATGGATGCTAAGCCGAATAGCTGGCCGGCGGCGGGTTCATCTACAATCACTTCCTGCTGGTCTTCATCGACGGTTGTAACCCGAACCCGGCCTGAAACCATGATGTATGCCCGGCCACCCGGGTCGCCGATTTTATAAATACGCTGGCGGGTAACGAATTTCTTCAGCTCGACTTGCGCCGCAAGGACGGCAAGCTCATCCTCGTCCAGCAAAGCAAAAAGTGGGACATGCTTCAAAACGTCGGTATCGCAAGGCATAAATGATCTCCCCAGCCGGCGGGCGATCGCCGGGCGGCCTAGTCTCATCAGTATCAAGCAGAAAGAAGAGTTTCGATGGTGCGTCCGATTTGCAGGAGTTCCGCATCGCTAAATGGCGCGCCGATTAATTGTAGGCCAATCGGCATTCCGGAACTAGCCTTTCCGCATGGGATGGAGAGCGCCGGCTCGCCCAGAAAATTAATCGCGCGCACAAGGCGAGTGGATGCGATACGCGTATCTAGTGCATCCGAGCCAATCTGAACCGTTTCTTCATCAATACCGGGAGCCGTTATCGGCGTAGTGGGCGCAACCAGAACGTCGATGTTTTGCCAGAGAGCGTCGAAATCGCGGCGGAACAGCGTACGAATGCGCTGTGCGTTTACGTACTCGTGGCCCGCAATGGCCCTTCCTTGCTCGATCAATTTCCACACGTCGTTGCCAAACAGCCTGAAATCGCCGTAGCGGACGTATATGGCGGCGGCTTCCGCATACAGCACGATCCGGGCAGCGGCATTTGCATCGTGAAGATTCGGAACTTCAATCTCCGAGATCACTGCTCCACGTGATTCCATCTCGGAAACGCAGTTGAGTACAGCGGCCGCAACCTGTTCGTCCACATTCTCGAAGAAAAAATTCTTCGGGACGCCGACGCGAACTCCGGTCAGTTCCGTTTGCGGAGCGAGATCGAAGTCCGGTCCCGCAAGCACATTCATGGTCAGTGCGCAATCTTCGACACAAGACGCCAGAGGTCCTACGTGATCCAAGCTGAACGCTAACGGCAGAACACCGCGACGGCTCACGCGGCCATAGGTGGGCTTCAATCCCGCGATGCCGCAAAAGGAGGCGGGAATACGAATCGAACCGCCCGTATCGGTGCCCAGCGCCATCGGTACGATCCCCGCGGCCACAACAGCCCCGGAGCCTCCACTGGAGCCGCCCGGCAGGCGAGCCGGGTCCAGAGGATTCAGAACGGCGCCGTAATGCGGATTTTTCGAGGTAATTCCATAAGCAAGCTCGTGCAGATTTGTTTTGCCTACGCTGATTGCGCCGGCATCCCATAATTGCTCAACAACTGTCGCGTCATGGTCCGGCACGAAATCGCGAAAGAGAAGCGACCCGGCGGTTGTGCGAATTCCTCGCGTATACAACAGATCTTTGTGCGCGATTGGAATGCCATGAAACGGTCCTCGATCGTGTCCAGCGGCTAGCTCGCGATCTCGTTCGGCAGCTTCGGCGCGCGCCTGCTCTTCCGTTACTGTGATGAACCAATGAGAATCCGAGTGAGCCTTTACAGAAGCCAGCGTCTGCTCGATGAGTTCGACACAGGACACCTTACGGGCGCGCAGTAAACTTCCGAGTTCTCGGACGTTCATTTTGTCCGCTCTTGCTGAAGAGAAAAAATGGTAGCCGGCTCGATTTCTGGTGTCAGGCGCAACGTGAGAGGCCCAAATTGCGAACGGAGTTCGCCCAGCACGTCGCCCTTCACCGCTACGGAGCCGAGCGCAATCTTGCGGCGTAATTCATCGATGCTTAGCCCCTGCCTGGTTAGCAACTTGGCAGCGCTTGATTCGTCCTCGCGCAGGATACCAAGCAAAATATGTTCCGGCCCGATGTTCTTATTGCCCAGCCGTTCGGCTTCTTCGGCACCGTATGCCAATGTGCGCTTTGTCGAGTGCGAAACGGGAAGATCGACAGAGATCGCTACCTTTTCGCCGCGCTTAAGAGAGCCTTCTAAAGAATGCCTAAGATCGTCCATGCCAGGGCCGGGCAAAAGCAGAGCGGTAAGCAGAGGTCGTGCTTCCTGTAAAAGACCCATGAGCAGATGCTCCGGTTCAATGTACTCAGATCCCCACTCGCCTGCTTCATAACGCGCAAAGAAGATTACGCGTCGCGCTGTTTCGTTAAATCGTTCAAACACGCGCTGTCCAGTTTACTGCGGTGTCGGCCCGCGCACAACCTGCACGAAGTTACCTGGGGTGATGTATTTGGCGAACGCAGAGCGCACCTCATCAGCCGTCATATTGAAATACCGCTGGGCGGCGTGGAACGGTTCGTCAAGTGGCAACCCTATGCGCGCACGGGCAATGAATCCGCCGGCGACGGCATCCTCGCTCGATTCGGCCAGCGGAATCTGACGTAGCAGCAATGCCTTTGCCTGCTGCAGTTCGGTGGGAGTGACATTATTCTTCTGCATATCGACAAGTTCCTGCTCAACCATAGCCCTGGCTTTAGAAACGTTTTTCGGATCACAGCCGTAATCGATCGAATAGGTCGCTCGCGTCTCGCTTGCTTCCAGCGAGTCGTTGATGTTGTATACGTATCCCGCTTTCTCGCGCAAATCGCGATATAGACGTGTGGCATAGAAGCCTCCTCCCAGCACGTGATTACCGAGTTGCAGCGAATAATAGTCGGGACTGAACCGATTCATTTCGAGTTGCTGAGCCAGGTCCACCGAATCCTGAATCCGGCTTGGATCCGGAACGTTCACAGCGCTTGGTTTGTTGGCTGGCACCGGCGGCAAAGTCACATCCGGCTTTGGTCCCGTCGCGCTCCACGACCCAAAGTATTTCTCGATTGTGGCGCGCGCTTCGTCCGGCGTGATGTCGCCGACGACTGCAATCGTCGTCAAATCCGGCCGGAATGTTTTTGAATAGTAATTCTGCAAGTCCGGAAAGCTGATTGACATCACAGTTTTCGGGGTCGTTTCGCGATGAAGCGGATCGTTAGGCGGCAGAAGCGCGTGCACCAGGGCGCGATCAACGCGGTAGCCGGGGCTCTTCATTTCGCCCTCGGTATATTGCGCGGTCTGCTGCTGAACAATCTTGAATGCATCTTGCGGCAGAGCAGGATGTAGCTCATTGTCGGCGAGAAGTTCAACTCCACGCACGAAATCCTGTTTCAGGACCTTGAGACTAAAATTGGGGCCGGCGGATTCAGAAGCGGCGATATCGTCCAGTGCTTTTTGGAACGCAAGCCTATCGAGCGTTTTCGTTCCATAGGAAAACAATCCCTCGAGCACATCTGAGACGCCGTCCTGTCCCGGCGGCGTTTGAAGCTGCGTCTGTGTCTTAATGGACCCTAGTAGCGTTATGGTTGGGCTGGCTTTCTCGGTCTGGACAATCAGCCGGATCCCGTTTGAGAGACGCATATCTGACGGATGAATCGTCTGTTGGGGCACTTGCAGAGACTTCACCGCGGATTCTGCCCATTCCGGGAGCGCGACCGGCTTAGTAGGCGTCGAAGTCGCTTTCTCCGAACCGCCGAACCCTTTTGACGCTACGGCCTCGCCGGAAGGCGCAGGCTTGAGCGTGGCGATAATCGCATTCTGCTCGAGCAGATATTTCTTTGCAACCCGATTTACATCGTCGAGAGTGACACGTTTAATAGCTTCCACCATCTCGTCAGGGGAATTGCGTCCTTCGGCTGCCAGCGCCTGGGACCACAGCGCCGCGAGATTCGAGATCGAATTCCTGCCGAACTCGGCCCCGGCCACTTCGCCCTTTTTGGCCGCTTCCACCAAATCGACCGGTACGCCTTTGGTCGCGTAGCCGGTAATGATCTTTTTCATCTCGGCGCTGATAGGAGCGGGATCCGCTCCGGCAGGCAACGCGGCCAGTGCAAAAGCGGCACTTGCTTTCGGATATGTTTCCACTAAGCCGAAATCCGTACCGAGCGCTTTGCCTTGCGGTACGAGCCCATAAAGATCGGCACGCTGGCTGGAAAGCACATCACTGAGAATACGCGCGGCTGCGAAATCCGGACTGTCCGTTCCCGGAAAGCGGTATCCAATGAAAGTCAATAGATAAGGCAAATTGCTCTCGAGCACAAAAGAATCGGCGGCTACGGGCTTGAGATTCACTTGCGGCCGGCTGGGCACTTCGCGCCTTGGAATGCTCCCGTAATACTGCTTCACTTTGGCGAGTACGGCTTGCGCATCCACATCTCCAGTGATGATTAAGATGGCATTATTGGGCGCATACCACTTCTGGTAAAAATCTTTCAGCATCTCGCCGGTCGTCTTGTCGAAAGATTCCTGAGTCCCGAGCGCATCCTGCTCGTATGGAGTTCCGGCGAACAGATCCCGATTCAGCCGTGTAATGAATTTGTATGTCGGGTTTGAGAGATCGCGGGCCACTTCCTGTTCGATAGCACCTCGTTCCTCCGCCCATTGATCCTGTGAATCGACAACGTTTGACATGCAGGCCGCATCAACGCGTAGGGCTACATCCAGATCTTTCGAAGGGACCGTCACGAAATATTGCGTGATGTTCTGCTGAGTATCGGCGTCCATATAGCCACCCAACTGCGCATAAATCGCAGCAATCTGATCGGCTGTGAGTCCGGTGCAGCCGCGGAACGCCATATGTTCTTGCGCGTGCGCCATTCCAGGGAATCCTTTAGGGGTCTCATTTCCGCCCACCAGATAGTTCGTCTCAACCGTTGCCACTGGAGCCAGCGGATCGCGGATAATTACGACGCGCAGGCCGTTATCGAGCGTTGCCCGCGTTACCGCCGTTGTCGTTGATGTCTGGGCACGTGAGGCTGCCGGCAACCCGGCAAGAAGGCAGCAGAAGGTAAGCACGCCAAACTGAAATCGCATATCGACCAATTTCAGCTTAGAGGATAGGAATGGCACAAGCGATTCGATAAGCTCGACATCGAATGGGCAGCATCCTTTTTGAATGGGATCCCGGAAAAGACAAAGTAAACGCTCGCAAACACGGCGTTGGATTTGCGGAAGCCAGCACCGTTTTCGGTGATCCCCTCTCCGTTACCATTCCTGACCCGATCACACAATGGATGAACAACGTTTTATCATTATCGGGATGTCTTATCGCCGGAGAATGCTGGTTGTGATTCATACTGTAAGAGGCAAGCGGGTTCGGCTCATTAGTGCCCGAAATGCGACGAGGCACGAGAGGCAGAGCTATGAAGAAGACGTCATCGAGTAGACGAACAAGAGCCGGGATGAGAGCAGAGTATGATTTTTCCGGCGGCGTTCGCGGAAAGTACGCCGAGCGATATCGGCAAGCAACAAATATTGTAGTGCTCGATCCGGAACTGGTTGAGGCTTTTCCAGATTCAAAATCGGTGAATGACGCGCTTCGCGCTATTCGTGCGATTGCGATGCGGACCGATGTTCGCAAGCGCGCGTGATCGAATTTTCACATCTGGATAAGAACGTTCATTCATAACGCACGTCAACGTATGAGCCTGTGATGTCAAGCACGGACCCGCGCCCCAACTGGAAAGATCACGGCATCAAGATCGTTCACGCGAATGAACTTGATCCGAACACTCCACAGACTCCGGGCATGACGCGCGCCGCAGCGATCACACACGCACGCACCGGAGCGTCAAAGCTTTGGGCCGGCACCGTTGTCGTGCAACCGAATGCCAAAACCGGGCCGCACC
>DAISJE010000136.1:0-7015 GCA_036821665.1 Bryobacteraceae bacterium
TCAAACCGATTTCGACCCTGCGCCGCCCGCTTGAATCCGTAGATCTTCCGACGCGAGATCCCGCCTTGGCGGCTTATGAGCGTAGCGACGTAGCTGTCGTGCCGGCCGCCGGTGTAATCGGTGAAGCGATGGTAGCCCTGGTGCTCGCGCAGGCATTTTTGGAAAAATTCGGCGGCGATTCCCTGTCGGAGACGAAACGGAATTATGACGGCTACATTGGCCAGGTAAGAAGCTATTAAAATCGCGAAGGCGTCAGCAAGTAGAAGAGAAATGGTTCGAAAAATTGTGAAATACGGGGAGCCGGTGCTTGAGCAAGTTGCCGAGCCGGTGACGGACTTTGATACCCCGGAATTACGTGAATTGATTACCGATATGTGGGAAACCATGTACGCGGCGAAGGGCGTCGGATTGGCCGCACCCCAAATCGGTTTGGGTAAGCGAATATCGGTGATTGATATCAGCGTCGGAGAAGACGAGGCGAAAAAGATCGTCATTATCAATCCTGAGGTCCTCTCCAAGGAAGGCAAGCAGACCGGTGAAGAAGGATGCTTAAGCATTCCGGGTTTCCGTGAACCGGTGACGCGTGCCAATAAGGTCATCGTGCGCGCCCAAAATGAAAAGGGGGAGAGCTTTGACCTGTGCGGCGAAGAACTCCTGGCTCGAGCCATGTTGCACGAGGTCGATCATCTGAATGGCATTCTTTTTATAAATCACCTCAGCACGCTGAAGCGGGATATTATCCGGCGGAAGATCAAGAAACTGCAGAAAGCCGGCGAGTGGGATTGAGCGCCGTCCACCAGCCAAACCGGGGACACTCCGGGCTAGAATCCGAATCGCGGCAGTGTCCGGTCAGCAGGCGTGTCCCCCGATTCTTCACGGTCGCGCTAGCAAGCGGTTTCTTTTGCCGCACCAGCGAACCTGCTTCAAAAGGCCACTAAGATTCATGCGCGTCGTATTTCTGGGAACGCCGGAATTCGCCGTACCATCGTTGAAAGCGCTCGCGTCCGAACATGACGTGCTTGCGGTGTTCACACAACCGGATCGCCCCAAAGGGCGCGGCCGGCAGTTAGCGGAATCGCCGGTGAAAGCGGCAGCTTCACTTTTGAAGATTCCCATCCATCAGCCGGAACGCATTCGCCGCCCGGAAGCGGTCGAGCTTCTACGGAGCCTCGATCCGGAGATCATGATCGTAGTAGGCTACGGGCAAATCATTCCGCAAACCATCATCGACTTGCCGCCGCACGGTATTCTCAACGTGCATGCGTCATTACTACCCAAATACCGCGGCGCAGCTCCCATACAGTGGGCCATCGCCAATGGCGAATCGGAAACCGGCGTAACGATCATGCAAATCGACGCCGGTCTGGATACGGGAGATATGCTCCTCAAAGCCAAAACTGACATCGGAGCAAATGAAACCGCGCCGGAGTTGAGCGCGCGACTTGCGCCGCTTGGAGCAGAACTGTTGCTCGAAGCCATACGTCTGATTGCAAAAGGGACGGCGGCGCGGGAAAAGCAAAATAGTGAAGAAGCAAGCTTTGCGCCAGTCCTGAAGAAAGAGGATGGACTGATTAACTGGTCAAATCCGTCGCCGCATATCTATAATCGACTGCGCGGCTTTACGCCTTGGCCGGGCGCATACACGAGTTTTCGTAACGGGCAGATGTCGGTCCTGGCAGGCCGCCCGCGCGAAGCGCCATCCGTTGCACCGGGTGCGCTTATCGCGGATCGGCGACGCATGTTTGCAGGCTGCGGCGAGAATACTACGCTGGAGTTGCTGCAGGTTCAGCTCGCCGGGAAAAAACCAATGAGCGCCGAAGCGTTTCTGAACGGCTACCGGCTGGCTGAAAACGAAAAACTGGGAGATCAGATTTGAAGCTTCCGCTGGGATATCGATATGCGGCTGCATACGCAGGCATTCGCAAGGAGAACAAGGATGACGTCGCGCTGCTCGTCTCCGACAGTCCGGCTGAAGCAGCCGCGGTCTTCACGCGCAATGTGGTGCAGGCTGCGCCGATTCAACTCGCGCGCAAACATTTGAAATCCGGCAAAGGAAAACTGACAGCAATTCTCGCCAATGCGGGCAACGCGAATTGCGCCACGCGTACCGGCTTGAAAGTCGCCCTGAAATCTTGTAGAGAGCTCGCAACAGCGCTCAAAACAAAAACACAGTATGTCCTCCCGGCATCTACAGGAGTAATCGGTGTCGAATTAGATGCCACACTACTGACCGGTGCGATTCCCAAGCTGATCGCGCGGCTTTCGCCGGACGCGTTCCAATCCGCCGCGCAGGCGATTCTCACGACCGACACCGTCATGAAAGTCGCCGCGGAGGAAGTGCAACTCGGAAACGGCACGGTACGTATCGCAGGCATGACAAAAGGATCAGGCATGATCCACCCGAACATGGCGACCACGCTCGGCTTCGTGCTGACCGATGCTGCTGTAGCTGCGAATGATTTGCACCGCATGCTGGTAGATGCAGCGGAACGCTCTTACAATTCTTTGAGCGTCGACGGTGACATGTCAACGAATGACATCGTTGCGTTACTAGCTAATGGCGCTTCCAAAGTGAAGCCCGATGCCCGAGGCCGCGGCGCTTTGCACGAAGCGCTCTGCAGCGTTATGGAAAGCCTTGCAAAACAGATCGCAAGAGATGGCGAAGGCGCGCGCAAGCTGATTGTGATTCATACAGCAGGCTTTCGCAATGCGGACGAAGCGCGAAAGGTGGCTCGGGCGATCGCAAACTCCCCTCTGGTGAAGACGGCTATAGCGGGCAGCGATCCGAACTGGGGCCGTATTCTGGCTGCAGCCGGATATTCCGGCGTCATCTTCAATCCGGCGGATGCGGACGTTTTTCTACAAGATGTGCAGGTCTGCCGCCGCGGGTTAGCCACCGATTTCGACGAAGTGGATTTAAAGCGTAAGCTGGACGAGCACGAAGTGCGCATTCGGTTTACTGTGAAGGGCAGTGGTAAGGGCGAAGCTCGCTTCTTCACCTGTGACCTGACCGAAGGCTATATACAGATCAATGGCAGTTACCGGACGTAAAACGCGCCATTTTTCAGCCGCGGCAATCGGCTGTGCGCTGCTGGCGATCTGCGCTGTCGTCCGTGCAGACGATTCCACCGATGCGCGCACACAGGTTAGCCATATTGCGACCGCCTTGAGCGAAGGTAATTTGGCTAGTGCCATGACGCCAATTGATAAGTCATATACGAATTACGACACGCTGCGCGACTACTTCTCCGGGCTGACTGCCGCATTTCAAATTGTGAATGGGATCAATATCTCGGACGAAGAAGACGAAAACGGCCAAATTAAGCTCAGCGTCCATTGGGATATGACCCTAACTGACCTTCAGACCAATTACACCGAGAATCGCGCCGCCGATCTCGAGATTAAACTAGCTCGGGTAAAAAACAAGTGGAAAATTGTGGATATCGAACCAATCGACGTTTTCAATCCGGCTAAAACACGCGCGGCCCCGCGCTCATGAATACATCACATTACGCAACGCTTCGTAGTTTTCCTTCGTAACAAGCTGCGGCTCAATCAGCAAACGTGTATAGCTTTTTATCTCATTCAAGGCTTCCAGTGCGGGGACGCGTTGCGTTGCTATCAGTAAACGTCCGGAATCCACTCCAAACGGCACTACGCCGAATCGTTTCTCTACGTGCGCTGGTAGACTTCGCGCAACGCGCGGCTTTATCTTCCGGTGATCCACTTGAACCAGCGGCACTCCCGACTGCAAGCTGAGTGCGCTTAATAGTTCCTGATCTGTAAGCGCGCCCGCTGCAACCAGATGCTCGGCCAAATCGGCATTCGCCGGAATGCTTTTCCGTATCTCGGCGAACTCATCCTGCGAAATATAACCATGGCCGACCAGCACATCTTCGAGTTCACGCCTCTGCAAAAGAAGAGCTTCCCGGCTGGGATAGGCGTGCTCGGTTTTAAGCCATGCCAGCGGTTGACGCGCGCGGCGAGCGCGTATGTAAATCCAAAGCGCGCCGAAAGACGCGCAGCAATTTAGAAAATTCCCGTGGAAGCAACGCAATGGTACTCCGGCGGCAAACAGCCAGCCGTAAACTCTACTCACGCAAACCATGCGAATCGTGAGGCGAACGCATTGCAGGATCATCGTGAGCCAGCATAGAAACGCCACGGTTGGGTTGTCGATTGCAAACAGCCAGCGCCGGTGCGTTACGGTGCAGGCAAGCCAATCCACCAAGCCGGCGGCAAACAAAACATTCGTGAAGAAACTTAGTGGGTTTGTCAACAAGCCTTTGCGATCGCGCCAGAACCAATAGCGGCTCCAGGCCGAACCTTTCCAGCCGCTCCGTTCCCAACATTGAAGTGCGATCCCGGTCACCCAGCGCGTTCGCTGGCGGATAGCCGAGCCCGCCCGATGCGGAAAATATTCGCGTGTGACGATAAGACCGCGCGTGCCGCCCGCGAGCGGCACGAACCTCTGCGAGTGCCCTGCTTGATGAATGTAAACTCCGATTTCGTAGTCTTCGGTGAGGCTTGCGGGATCGAAAACCAGATTGTGCCGCCCAACCGCTAACCCGTCGAGGATCTCTCGCGCAAAACCGGTTCCCACTCCGTTCGATGGAATGAATGAATTGCTGTGCTGCCGGGCCGGCATATCGACCAGTTGAAACTCGGCAAACTCGTCGCAGTAAACGCCATGCGTCACTTCATGAATGCGGGTCGCCAGCGGAAGCACCGGTACCTGCACCATCGCATAGCGGGAGCGCTCCCGATCGATTGTCGAAAGTGCGTCGGGATGGATCATGTCTTCGGCGTCGTGCAGCACCACCGTATCGAAGCGAACCCCTGCACTCTCTTCATGGAGCAGCATCCGCTGATAAATCCAGTTGAGACAATCGGCCTTTGAAGTGGGGCCCGGGTGAGGACATTCGGCGACGTGCACGTTTCGGAAGAGGTTTGCGAGCTGACGGGTTACCTTGATAGTCGGCTCATCGTTCGGATACACACCGATAAATATCGAAAAGTTTCGATAGCGAATGGCGGCCAGGTTGTGGCGGATCATCTTTTCGATAACTTCGGACTCCCGCCAGCACGGGATAAATATGGCGATGCTGCGCTCGCCCGAAACGGCGGCGCATGGTGTTTCGCGGCTTCGTCTATGTTTAATGAGCTTCCATGCACAGATAAGAACGGGAATCAGGTCGTCGATCCCGCTGAGAAGAAGCGTGACTGCTAGGACGCCGATAATCGCTGGCCAGCAGGCAAACGAAAAGGCGAGGTAGGCAAGGGCTATCGCCGGCATGCTGCTCAAGACAAACGCGCCACCCGCCAATAAAGCACTATCCTCCTATGTGAAAGTGCTGCTCGCGGCGGCTGAATCGCAGAAAATTCTTAGAGTTTTCCCGACAACCCAGCACTTCCTGACTTGACCGACTCGCGATTGGAACGCAGCGATTGGACGTCGTTCAATCAGCTCATTCAAGAACTGATCGGCGGTGCCATCCGCCGCCATACGTTTACACAATGGGAACTCGAGCTACTACTGGATTTGCAGATGTCGCGAATCCGTAAGAGTTCGCGGCCCGAGGTGCTCCGTCGTTATCTGAGGGCTGTCCATCAGCGCTTTGCTCAGGGTGCTTCCGCTCCGCCGCGGTTATCCGCTTTTCTTGAAGCGGAGAACCAGCAGCGCGTCGCGGCATCCGTTGACATCGCGCAACCCGCGGAGGCGATGAACGCACCAGGCGTGGGCTGAACATTGAACGGCGGAATCGCCGCCTAAGCTATCCTCAAAGTTAGAAAACACGAGGAGATTAGCAATGGGTAGCACGTCCGGACCTGCTCCGACGACCGAGCGTATGGTCCACTGCGTGAAGCTGCATAAAGACTTACCTGGGCTCGATGAAGTGCCTTTCGACGGCCATCCGCTTGGTCAGCGCATCTATGAGAACGTCTCCAAAGAGGCTTGGCGCATGTGGGTGGAGCAGATGAAGATGATTATGAATGAGTATCGTCTGAATCTGGGGACGCCCGAGGCGCAGGAGTTTCTTCTGAAGCAAATGGAGGAGTACTTCTTCGGCGAAGGCGCGGCGCACCCACCCGGGTACGTGGCGCCAGGGCGATAACTCCGGGCAGACCCATTCTGCACGCTTGCCTGCCGCCGAACGTCCTACAAAGTTTGAAGCTTCATTTCTTCCTGGCGTTGCTGCTCTGCGCCTTCGTGTGCCGGGCCGCCGACGACCCCATAGCCGCGCGCCTGGCTAAACAAGCGCGTAAGGCGCAGGACCACGGTCAGCTCGTCAGGGCTTATCTGCTCTATGCTGAGGCTGCCGCCCGCGATCCGCAGAAGACCGAATACCGGTTGCGGCGCGATGCCATCGCCCCACTGGCGAAGCTGCTCACAAAGGCCTATGTTCAGCCGGTGGACATTTCGAACGATATCGCAGCGGCCGAAAAGGAAGCCCCGGGGACTGAACCGCCCGTCGAACTCGCGTCACTGGGCGAATGGGAACAGGAGGAAAAGCTCCAGGCGCCGCCTCGTGTTGAGCCGGACCAGTCCCGTCACGATTTCAATTTTCGCGGCGACGAGAAGACACTTATCCAGCGAGTGACCTCCGCTTACGGCGTACAGGCGCTCTGGGATCCTCAGCTCGAACTGCACCCCAATATCCTTTTCCAGATAACCCAAGCCGACTTTCGATCAGCAATGGAGGCGCTCACCGCCGCCACACACACGTTTGTCTTTCCAATCTCGACCAGGATCGTCTTCTTTGCCACAGATACGGAGATAAAGCGCAACGAATACGAACCCAACATCCTGCTGACATTTCCACTGCCCGATGCCGTCAACGAGAAGGATTTAATTGAAGCAGCCAATGCCGTCCGCAGCGTGCTCGGTATGCGGTCGGTGGGTTGGGACAGCGTGAGCCGCACCGTCATGATTCGTGATCATGCCACAAAGGCGCGAATCGCCAGATCGCTCTTGGAAGCAGTTCTGCTCCCTCGGGCCCAGGTTTCCTTCGAC
>DAISJE010000136.1:7031-9402 GCA_036821665.1 Bryobacteraceae bacterium
GATTCTTGCCGTCGATTCCGATATTAATTACCATTACGGAACGGCGCTACAAACCACATACCAGCTCATTAATTTCGGCCATATCGGAGGATTCCAATCGATTCTCCCGTCCATCGCGAATGCAGCCAACTTTCTCGCTTTCGGCGGCGGCGCGACACTTTTCGGTGTTGGTCTGACGGACGCTACCTTGTTCGCCACTTACACAAAGTCGTTCACAAGGAATCTCTACGACGCAACTGTAGTTGTGTCCGACGGCGGAACGGCGAACCTGCACGTTGGGGATAAATATCCTATTCCAACATCGCTTTATACCGGCTTTCAACAGACGGCCTCTTCCATATACAATCCGATCGGTGAATTTACAACGGAGGATCTGGGATTGGTTCTAAAGCTGGCGCCGCGCGTGAATGGGGACGGAGAAATCTCTCTTGATCTCGAAGCGGACTACAAAGCGCTCGGAAGCCAAACATTCAATACTGTGCCGGCTATATCGGAGCGCCAGTTCAAGGGGACCGTAACCATCGGCGAAGGACAATGGGCTGTTCTGGCCGGTATGGACGAAAATACCCGCAGCATAACGCGGAACGGTCTCCTCGGGCTAAGTCAGATTCCGGGATTGAATCAGTTCTTAAGCGAGAATACGCGGGATACGCAAACCAGCAGTACACTCCTTGTGATCAAGCCGACCATTACAAGGCTTCCTATGTCAGCCGACATCAGCCCGCAGTATTTGCTCGGGAGCCGCCGCGGTAGGCGCGTGCTGCTTTAGAGCGCCCTCCTCATAGCCGCTCGATGCTATCTTCTCTAGCATGTCTACCATGCGCGATGAGATCTGCCAGCAACCCGCTGCGATCGAGCGCACGTTAAAAAGCGAATGGCGTCGTGCCGAGAAACTTCGCCATTACCTGGAACAACATCCGCCACGCATGATCGTGCTTGCTGCCCGGGGAACATCGGACAATGCCGCACAATTCGGCAGATATTTGCTTGAGATCTCTACCGGCATTCCTGTCTCTCTGGCCGCGCCTTCCATATTTACGCTCTATCGAGCCAATCTCAATCTGAGAGATACGGTCGTGGTTGCCATCTCGCAATCCGGCGAGTCGACAGACACAAACCTGGTTTTAGAACGAGCCAAAGCCGCAGGCGCGTTCACCATCGGCATCACGAACGAGAGCGAAAGCACTTTAGCCCGCTTAGCCGAGCACACTTTTCTGGTGCGTGCCGGAAAAGAACGAAGTGTCGCAGCCACCAAAACCTACACTGGCCAACTGGCCTGCATGTACCTGCTTGCCTATGCTTTGGGCGCGCGACTCGCCTTTGCGGATCTCCAGCGTTTGCCCGGTTGGGCGGCGTCCGCTTTGAAGCTGGAAGCGGACATTCGCGAGCGTGCCGAGCGGTATTGCTTCATGCAGCATGCCGTCTGCGTCGGCCGCGGATTGAATTATTCGAATTCGTTTGAATTCGCGCTTAAGCTGATGGAGACCTGCTACGTAGTTGCCGAGCGATTCTCGTCCGCCGACCTGCTGCACGGTCCCATCGCGATGCTCGAAGCATCGTTTCCGGCTTTTTTGTTCTGCCCGTCGGGCGTAACCTGGAAACCGATGTGCGAGCTGATCGGCAAGCTGCGCTCGATACGGGCGGAAACGTTGCTGATTACGGATAAGAGCAACAAGGAAGCCGCGACACTGAAAGGTTTAACTCAGCCGCCGCTCACGATCCCTTCGACACTAGCTAAAAAAGGAGCGGTTGCGGAAGAGCTCTATACGCCGATCCCGTACGTCATCCCGGCGCAGCTATTTGCCGCTAGCCTGGCTGAAGTGAAGCAACTCGATCCGGACCGTCCGCGAACGCTGAACAAAGTAACGCAGACGCTATAGGGCTGTTCTTGGTGGGGCGGATTTTAATCCGCGCGGGAATTTATTCCCGCACCGAAAGGCTCATAGCCGGTCTGGCCGAACGCCCACGACCTTGCTGTCGTGCCTATTTGCGCGCGCCGCGTGTCGTTCCCTTAAGTGCCGACTGCCGGCGTTTGCGGCTTTGCCGCTTCGGCTTCACGATCTTGAATGTGCCGCTGCCTAGGTATTCGGCTTCGTAAAGGTTCTGCTTCTGCTGAATTTTGCTGGACGACGCGTGTGGCACGTGGGCCGGGGTCTGTTGTTCTTTAGCCATGAAACTCCTGAAAGTGATGAACTTCCAGTTTAATCGACACTTCCGGTACAAATCTCAGCTACACTAAATACACTACCTAACATCTCTCGGAGGCCTATGCGCTCCTTCCCGATCTTGGCCGCCACGCTTGTGTCGGCATGTGCTCTTCAAGCGTTCGACACCCAGTCCGCACCTACCTACAACCGCGACATCGCTCCTA
>DAISJE010000137.1:0-9401 GCA_036821665.1 Bryobacteraceae bacterium
TGTTTCTCAAAGCCGTGGCTCAGACATGCGGCGGAAGAGGAGGGCGGATACAAATGGCGCCCGGAATGGGACTCAAGCTGCGGCGGGACGATTTGACATACAGATGGACCGCACAATCGCTAGACTCAGGGAGCAGAAAGCCGATCAGTACAGGCGATCGGACAGTAGCGCCGGGCACCAACGTGGCTGGGTAATCACCGGCTATCAGCATACCGAGGCCAATGATGGCGCCGTTGTTGCCGGTAAAAACGAATTTAGGACGCGAGAACGGACTTTTAAAACGGGCAGGCAAATGGCGGAGGAGGGCGGTGACTCGATAGCCGTTACCGAATGGAATGGCGCGGACCTCCTCCAATTCTCCAACGGAAGACGCGTTCAGGTGGAAGAGGGAGGCGGCTGGTTTACCTATCCAGTGCGATTCCGACGTTGCGAATAGGGCTAAGCGCCTGTCTCGAAGATAAGGAACGCCGTCGCGAATGACCTCCGGCGCTACAAAAAGACCTATTTTCACCGTTGCCGAGTCAAAGACACCGGCCTCGAGCGCTAACGCGGAAGCTCGTGAACGTTCGAAGAAACTCTCCTCGAACCGCTCCCACGTGTGGAGGTGGGAGAACATGACCGCGAATCCGCATCCGAACAGGCCCAACACCGTGAGCGCAAGAATCTGCCCTCGGCGCAACGTCAAAGCGAACCATAGAACGACGGCCGTGAAGGCAGCCCAGTAAGCAAGAGGAAAACTAAGATACCGGCTCTGGCGCGCACTCAAGAAAACAGGGTCGCCGAAGCCGATTCGTCCGGCTGCGGTCAGTAAAGCCGTCAAAATGACCACTGCGCAAAACGAGTAAAGGACGAGCCCGGCAGAGCCGATGATGTGCTTGCGCCGAATCGCGAGGATGACGATGAGGGCCAAGATGGTTAGTCCACCAAGCACCCCGCCGAGCAACGTGTTCGTAGCTGCGATGGGCATGCCGAGGTATTCGCAAATCCATCCAGCCGTGTACAACGGATGCCGGGCCAAGTTGAAAAGGGGCCCCGTATTACCGCCGAGACCCCGAGTGTAGAGGAAGATGGCAAAGGCACCGGAGACAACAAGAGTCACAATTCGACCGGAGGACAGCCGGACGAGAATCGCCAGTAAAATCAGCACCGGCCAGATCACCATGCCCCCGCCAATGCTAAAAGTGGCGATCCAACCTAAAGCGATAGCCGCGCAAAAAGGAACAACTTTTGAATTGATAGAGGCGGTTCGAAGCGCGTATATTGCCAGCAAACTGCAAAGGATCTGCAGTTGCCAGCCGATTAGGATGGGCCAAACGAAAGTTATGCCGATGCCGCGATAGAAAAGTACGGCAGAGATGAGGAATGCCGCCGAGATACTTACGGCTTTCGCTGGACGGCCGGCCGAGTGGAAGGCGCGCCAAATGATGAAGGCGGCGCCGAACTGGAGCAGATACGCCATTGCGATCAGAAAATATTGTTGAGCGTGAAATACGAGAGCGTCGATGGCGTACAGCAATTCCGGGAATAGGATCCTATGGTCTCCGTGCGGACTGAGGAAGATAGAAAACTTGCCGGCCGTGTAGCTCGAATAATCAATAATCATCCGCCACATATCATGCACTGGGAAATCGGCATAACAGTGCATGACAACTGCAAGCGATCCAGCAAGGTTCAGCAGGAATAGAGCACCCAGAGCTATCGGAATGATCAGCCCGGCAACGTTCTGGCGACGGGACACCTGCACTTGTTCATCGCCGCGAGTTTTTAAAAGCACGCTCAAATAATAGAAACGGACAACAAACGCAACGCCAGCAGCTCGGTTATTGCTCCTCGAGATATGGAGCCGGCAGAGGGACTTGAACCCCCGACCCGCAGTTTACAAAACTGCCGCTCTACCAACTGAGCTATGCCGGCCTTTGACGTGGAACTTGCAGACGCAGAGTTCTGAACGCCATTTTACCCTGGCATCCGCGCAGAGGGATTTATTCTTCGCGCAAGGCGCTCATCGGATCGATACGCCCGGCCCAGCGTGCCACCCAAGGGAAAAACGAATAATCAGCATCGCGGCCACGCCCAGAGCGACAATCCCAACTGACAAATACCCCAACTTCCGGGTAAGCTCCCAGCGCCGAACTTGATGTTGAACTAGGGGAAGGTTTGAAAGAGCGCTCGACATAGAGGTCAGGACAGCCGCCATGCCGGCGGTTTCAGGTGTAATGCTTCCACGCATAGCCAGCGTGGCCGCCGCACCAACCGTACTGGCGCTTGATATGAGTCCGCCGATAACGCTTACGAGCAGGAAGCCGAGATGGCCAAGATACCGTTGACCGAGGCTTCCAACAATCTGGATGATCAGGAAAATCAATCCGAACTTCAATACTTTTGCAAGCGAAAGCGGAGAGGATAGTTTCAACTCGCCGATCTGGTTCCTCGCGGTCCCGCGTTGCCGCCAAATAAAGAAGAGAGCGGCGAGCGCCATGACTAGTAGTGGCCCCGCGGCGATCAGAACCGCGCTCGGAGCAAAGAATGCGAGGATGAGCAGATTGCGGACGAACATCGCGACAACCGTCAAGAGATCAATCACGATTGCCAGAGACATTACATTCCAATTGGGAGCGCTCAGGAACTGCGCCAGTTCCGCAATAGTCGCGGTGCTGTTCACCATTCCGCCGAGTACCGCACTGTAATAGAGCCCCCGCGAACTGTACAGTTTCAGCAGCACGTAGTTGATAAACCCCAGCGCGGCAATTACGATAATCGTCAGCCACGCTTCGCGCGGATTGACCAGACGCAACGGATCGACCGTGCGATTGGGCAACACCGGATAAATGACAAATGCGAGCAGGCCGAGCAGAACTGCACTGCGAACTTCGTTGACCTGCAATCCACCCGCAAAATGCGTCAAAGCGGGCTTCAGGGATAGCAGCATGGTCATCACGACGACGGCGGCAATCGGCGTGTAATGGTGGCCTTCGCCAACCAGCACCCCGAGGATAAATGTCAGGATGACGGCAACCGAAGTTGTCGCTTCCACCGGTTTGCCGTCATGCACGTTGCGGATCCCGGCCAGAAAGACGATGAGAAGAATGCCCGCAAAGGCTATGCCTGACAAAAGAGTGCCGGCGAGCACACTCAGAGTGCCAACCATCGCCGTGATGGCGAAGGTCCTGGTTCCGAGATCTTTCTGGGACCACTCTCGCTCTAAACCGACGAGCATCCCAATAGCAATCGCAAGCGCGAGCTTGATAGAAATTTCAAGCGGAGAAAAGGTTGCGGTTGTTTGCAATAGCTTCAGCCTACAGGTTCAGCCTTACGGCTTCCAATCGACCTTGACCAGCCCGGGCGTGGCGGCAAGTTTATCCACGATGGCAGGATAGGAATGGCTGCGTCGCTGTTCACGCCACCATAACTCATATGTGAATTCGCGCCGATCTTCGGCTTGAATGTAACTCACCCCCATGGAACCGATGTTGTATTGATCGGCTGCCAACAGCGCGCGGATCCGATCTTCATGCGGACCAGTAGCAGCATCCGTAACAAGCCGCAAAGTAGCGCGCCTGTCCTGCTTCATGCCCAGCTCGAGCCAATGCATAGCCCACAGCACGAGGACTCCCAACCCAAGTCCACAAAGACCCAAGGTGATCTGCCCGCCGCCGAAGCACAGACCGATAACGGTAACAAACCAGAGCGTAGCGGCCGTTGTAACGCCAACGATGAGGTTTTCACGCCGGAGAATTGCGCCACCTCCGATAAAGCCCATGCCCGATAAAATGCCTAACGGCAAACGCATTACATCGAACTGGGCAAACGAGCTTGCCGTTTTCCCAGCAGTGCTTAGCAGCGCATTCGTCTGCAGCATGGCCAGGCAAGCGGCCAAGCCTACCAACAAATTTGTACGGAGTCCGGCAGCGCGCCCGTGTTCACCCCGGTTTAACCCCATCAGCAGCGCGGCCAGAAACGTAAGGCCGATTCGCAAGGCTATGTCGTGCGGTTGCAGCGTAAGCGGCATAGAACGAACCTAAAGGAATATCAGATCGCGTTCCGGCGGTCAGAGGAGTTGCTGATACATGTGATATCAGCCCCGGTGGTGAAGACTTGGCTTGCTCGCGCCCCGATTCCTCGAGGCGCATCTTTGCAATGTGGATATAAAGAACTACTGCACCATCCTTCTTTGCTTCCTAAGGATCGCCGGCATTTCGTAGTCATCCATTGGAGGAACTTCTTCGATAGCCGGTTCGGGTTCCGGTTCGGATGCTGCTACTGCTGGTTCAGGCTCAGGTACGGGTGCGGATACGCTGGCAACGCTGGCCGAAGTAAACGGGAAATGCGGATTGCGGCGATCAATCTCGGGCAGCGTGTCCCGCTGGAAACCGGTTGCGATCACCGTGATTTTGACCTTATCCGCCATGCTTTCGTCGAGCACAAGTCCGAAATTAATCTGGGCATCGTCATTTTGGGTGGCGGCGCGGATCAAATTGCAGGCCTCGTTCACATCGTGAATCCCGATCTGGCTGGAAGCGGTGATGTTGATGAGCATACCCCGAGCGCCGAGCACTCCGCCTTCCTCCATCAGAGGACTATTAATCGCCTTTTGCGCGGCTTCGATAGGAGCCATGTCGCCGGACGCCACCGCGGTACCCATCATGGCGTACCCCATGCCGACCATAATGGTTCGAATGTCGGAGAAGTCGCGGTTGATCATGCCGGGCGTGGTGATAATGTCCGCGATACCTTGCACGGCCTGCCGCAGTATATCGTCGGCCATCCGGAATGACTGTATAAAGCTGGTGCCTTTGGGCGCTAAGCCCAGCAGTTTTTCATTCGGAATACTGATAAGCGTGTCGCAGCTTCCAGCGAGTTCCGCCAGACCGCGCTCCGCCTGCCGCATGCGCCGCGGACCTTCAAAAGCAAACGGTTTCGTAACTACCGCAACCGTGAGCGCGTTCAGTTCCTTGGCAAGCGAAGCCACGACCGGAGCGGCACCGGTACCGGTGCCACCTCCGAGCCCAGCCGTGACAAATACCATATCGGCGCCTTCCAGAATTTCAATAATCTGTTCGGTATCTTCGAGCGCCGCCTGACGGCCAATTGAAGGATCAGCCCCGGCGCCCAGGCCGCTGGTCAGCTTTTTACCGATCGTCAGTTTATTCGCGACCGGCGATGCTGCCAAGGCCTGCTTGTCCGTATTCAGAACATAGAACTCGATGCCTCCGAGTCCCTCCTGCAACATGCGGCTTACGGCGTTTGACCCACCGCCGCCGACGCCAACCACTTTGATGCGCGTCCCCAGTTGCACTTCATCTTCAATGAGAAACTTCAAATCGTCTGCCATTCCTGTGCCCTCGCTTCTACTCGTTACTAAACTTTTGCGGAGTACAAAATTCAACTCCGCTTACTAACGTGCGCGGCTCGGCAAGCTGCCCGATTACCGCAACGCAAGACCCGCAAGCCCAGCGGGCGCTCTTTTCCAATCCCGCTTCATTTTTAGTCTGCCGGCGTACATCGCCAGCCCGGCAACCGTGGTCCAGACCGGATTGTCCAATTCCTTAGGCCATCCTTCGATGCCTGCCGCCAGGCCATTGCGCGCCTGACAATTCAACACTCGTTCGGCCATGTCGCACATTCCGGCCAGCATGGAGCCGCCGCCGGTAAGTACCGCTCCTTCGAGCAGCGATTGCTCCATGCCGACACGCAGAATCTCCTCGTAAATTCGTTCGAAGATCTCTTCCGCACGCGCTTCCAGGATTTCGTTCAACTGCCGTCGCGGTGCTTCACGCATGCCGCGACCTTCTGCCGAGGGAATCTCAACCAGGCTATTGTCGGAACCAGTTCCCGTAATGGCGGAGCCGTATTCCCGCTTCAGGTTTTCGGCATCGTCGTAATTCACCTTCAGCAGCCAGGAGATGTCGCGAGTGAAGTGATCCGCACCAACGGGAATGGAGGTCGCATGCAACAGCGCATCTCCGTCATAAATCGCCAGGTGCGTCGATTGAGCGCCAATGTCAATGAGAGCGACTCCTCGCGCGCGATCCTCCGGCAAGACCGCAGCATAAGCCGCAGCAATCGCTTCAAACACCGATTCATCGACCGCCAGATGAGCCTGATGAACGGCCGAAACCAATGCCTGGTGATCTTGCATGGAGACCGTAACCACGTGGACATTAGCTTCCAGACGAGCGCATAAAATGCCCTTGGGATTCCGATAACCGGCGCGGCCATCCAATGTAAAGTCCTGCGGGCAGATCTGCAGAACCTGGCGGTCGTCTTCGAGGCGTACGCGCGCGGCCAGTTCTACGGAGTAGCGAAGATCATCCGGCTCGATATCGCGGCGGCGTCCGAACTCGTAAACGCCGCGACTGTTCACGCCCGAAACGCCTCCACCGATTCCAATGACGGCAGATTCAGGCGATACCTGCGAGCGCAGTTCCGCTTCATGCAAAGCGAAACGAATACTCTGTGTGAGCGCTTCCTGATCCGCGAGCCGCGAGCGGTTCCAGGCATTGACCGGCGCCTCGCCATAGCCCAGAAAGCGCAGGCTCTCCTCTTCGAGCGCGCAGATCACCACGCGCGTTGCAGTGCTGCCTAAATCGAGTCCTGCCGCCAGCTTTATTTTGTTACCCACCTTGTTGGCCTCCTACGGCTGTAATGACGCCATCAACACGCAAGTCGAGCGTGGTAGCGTCGGGACGTTTCTCTTTGATTTCGCTATAATTCGCCAGAAAATTTTGTAAGCGCTCGGTGAAGTTCTCATCTCCGAGCATCAGGTTTACTACGCCATTGCCGATATGCTCAGCCACAATCAGATTGTTAGGATCGGCAACATTGATTTCCGAGATCTGAGAGGCGAGTGGTCCGATCTCTTTCAGCATCGACAGAACCCGGTGAACACGGGCGCGGCGATTGTCTACCGATTCAGCCTCACGAAGCCCGGCAATGACAGGCAGTGTAAATTTGGCTGCTACACGAGGCCGGAGAATGTAGCCATCGTGATCGATGAGCGCATAGTGCGAACCACCGTCTCTTCTATTCGCGAGGCGCACGAAAGCAACGGGCACGCGCTCATGGATGCCTACTTTCAGCGTGTTCGGCCACACCTTCGAAACCGTCGCGTTCTCCACCCAATCGATTTCGAGGAGCTGAAGACGGCGCTTCTGGATTGGGACCAGATAAAGACTCCGGCCAAAGTCCTCCGCGAAGACATGACGGATTTGGGAAGCCGACGCATAATGTATTCCCTCCACGATGAGATTCGGGCTCTGCCCAGCGAAATCGTCCGCCTCCGGGATGCGAAAGCGGCCATCCTTAATCAGGAACTCTTCGGTGCGGTGCCAGGCAAACAGCGTGCTCACCATCAAAAGGAGACCCGCAACAAGCCAGAAAACGAAGCGGCCCCAGCGCAGGCGCTGTTCCGGTTCTCGCTGGCGCGGCATCAGGCGGCGGCCTCACGCAATTTGTCGAGGATCTTGTCCGCTGCTTGTGAAACGCTGCCCGCGCCCAGCGTGATAATCAAGTCGCCCGGCTCGGCGGAAGCGGCAATCGCCGCGATTCCCTCTTCGACCGTTGCAACGTACCGCGCCGAACGGTGCCCGTATGAACGTATTTTTTCGAGCAGTGCTTTCGCTGTGACGCCGGCGAGTGAAGGCTCCGATGCAGCGTAGATGTCGAGGAGATAAAGATCGTCAGCATCATGGAAAGCCGTACCGAATTCTTCCAGCAGATATTTGGTGCGCGAATAACGGTGTGGCTGAAAGAGGACGTGAATCCGCCGGTACGGCGAAAGCTTTGCAGCGGCCAGAGTAGCCTTCACTTCGGTCGGATGATGGCCGTAATCGTCTACTACCGTGATGCCGTGCTCAATGCCGCGAATCGAGAAGCGCCGGTCAACTCCGCTAAAAGCGGCCAACCCTTCCTGAATTTGCGCCAGCGGAACATCCATCTCCAAACCGACGCCGATGGCGGCGGCGGCGTTCAGCACGTTGTGCAAGCCCGGAACGGCGAGATGAAATTGTCCGAGTTCGCCATCACGGCGGCGGACCGAGAAGTCGCTGCCCGTCGGGGTCAGTGTCACGTCCTGGATTTCAAGATCGACTTGAGCCGACCGGCCGTATGTAATTGTGCGGCGGCGGATGGCGGGAAAGATGTGCTGGATGTTTTTATCTTCCATGCATAGGACTGCGGCGCCATAAAACGGGACTTTGTTAACGAATTCCGTGAAAGCTTCCTGGATGTCCGCGAGCGACGCGTAATGATCCAGATGCTCCCGATCGACATTCGTAACTACCGCAATAATGGGCGCAAGCTTCAGGAAAGAGCCGTCGCTTTCGTCCGATTCCACAACCAGGATGCTGCTCTTGCCAACACGCGCATTCGAGCCCTGGAGACCGGCTACCCGGCCACCCACTACAACGGTCGGATCCAGCTTGGCCGCATTTAAAATAGAGGCGACCATGGACGTGGTGGTCGTCTTGCCGTGGCTTCCGGCAATGGCGATGCCGAATTTAAGCCGCATCAGCTCCGCCAGCAACTCGCCACGCGGAATAACAGGAATCTGCATCCGGCGCGCCTCAGCCACTTCGGGATTCGTAGGATCGAGCGCTGATGTCACAACCAGGGCTTTCGCTCCTTGAATATTCTCTGCGCGGTGGCCCAGATGAATAACCGCGCCGAGCTTGGCGAGCCGGTCCGTAATGGCGGTGGATTTAAGATCGGAGCCGGAAACCTGATAACCGAGTGTGAGCAGAACTTCGGCGATTCCGCTCATCCCGATGCCCCCGATTCCCACGAAGTGAACGTGTTGGGGCTTAAAAAACATTCTTCAAACGTATTGTTCCGGCTTTATTTCCACGTGTCAATGCGGAAGATTCAATATTTGACGTTTTGCTCATAACTTTTTTCATTTCGATCTACTTGCTGCTTCCTCCATGACGTCTGCGGCGCGTTCTGCTGCTCCCGGATGTGCAAATTGCCGGACCCGATCGCGCATCAAATCCAATTCGGCCGGATTTTCGCGCAACGCTTCTGTTTCACGGAACAAACGCTCGCCATTCATCTCGCCATCCAAAACCATCCGTGCACCGCCGGCATCCACCAGCATCTGAGCATTTTTGCGTTGATGATCGTCCGCGGCAAAGGGAAGTGGCACCAGAATGGACGGCATGCCGGCAGCCGCGATCTCGTTAACGGCGCCGGCTCCGGCGCGCGCAACAACAAGATCGGCCTGAGCAAAGGCACATGCCATGTTCGAAATAAAGGGGACCACTTCGCCTTCCAGACCGGATTCCATAAATTCTCCGGCAAGTGCGGCGTGCTCGGCGATGCCCGTTTGGTGAATGATACGGATCTCGGTGCCGGACTCACGGAAAAGCGGCCAGCTCTCGCGCGAAGCCCGGTTCAATGTACGC
>DAISJE010000138.1:0-9386 GCA_036821665.1 Bryobacteraceae bacterium
AATCTGTTGCTTGTAGAAAACTTCCCAACTGCTGAAGGGCCGCTTCGTTGACGACAGTACCCTTTGGCGTCGAAACGGCTTGCTTATCCGGCGCGAATGAGGCGTCGTCCGATGTATTTCCGCCAACTCGAATTACGCCTCGCGTTGACAATGTTCGCAAAAGTTGCACGTATGTGCGATTGTCCGCACTTAGCAACCCGGGAATGGCCACCGACGAAATCTCATATCCAAGGCCCAGGAAGTCTCGCGGAATAGTCCCCAATTGCCGCTGAACGTCTACCGCCACGGCGACGTCGTGATTGCGGGTTTCCAACTGACGGCCGAAAAGGCGTTCTGCTTGGCGGACGCCCAATACGATCGCACCGCTTCTAGCCAGAAATGTTCTTCGTTGCACGCTCAGTTTATATCGCAGTCAAAAACGACGGGCACAACGCAATCAACGATATGGTAAGAATTCCCCAGCGCATTAGCCGGGGAATCAAGGAGGATCGAACAATATGCATTTCAAATGGATCACGGCTGCGGCGCTGTTATCGGCCGCTCCTGTTTTTTCCGCGGTTCCATTCCACTGTGGCGGTGTTATTCCGCTTCAGGCCGTTATCGACCTGGCCCTTCCGAACGAAGCGCTGTTGCTTAGCGGCACCTGTTCCGGACCTGTCGTGATTAACCGCAAGAACATTACGCTACAGAGCAATACTGGCGCCGTGATCGATGGCGCCGGCGCCGGAAAGGATGCGATCGCTGTCACCGGGCCGGTGCGGGTATCTTTGAACGGCATCGTTGTCCAGCATGGGAACAACGGCATTAATGCAGCCGCCGGCGCGCAACTCGTGCTGACAAATACGCAAGTACTGGCCAATAAGGCTAACGGAATCCTACTGACCGGCGCGTCTTCGGCGACACTATCTGGAGTTGCTACGAACAATAACGGCGAGAACGGCCTCGATGCCGAGGGTTCTTCCTCTGTCATCGTAAACGGAGCGTATCAGAGCGATAGCAATGGCGTCTTCGGCGTGAACATCAACGGCAGTTCGAGTTTCACGCTCTCTCACGCGCAGGTCTTGGTTTCGGGCAATACGCTCGGGATTCAGATCGGCACGAGTGCCAGCGCGTTCATCGCAGACCCAGCCACCTCTATCACGGTCAGCAATAACATCACCACCGGCCTGACAATCGTTTCGGGAGCCCATATGGTCGATTTCGGAGGAACCATCACTGCAACCGGTAACGGCGTCCACGGCGTGTCGATTGACTCGAAAGCGGGCCTCGATCTGGATGCCGCCGGAACGTTGAACGCCAACGGCAACACTCAGGATGGAGTGCATCTGGAAGAGACCTCGGTCCTAACCATGTTCAATACAACGGCCTTTTCAGGCGCGCCTGGCACTACCACAATCAACACGCACAACAATGGCGGCAATGGGTTGAGTGTGTTGACCGGATCGAACTTCACAGTCATTCATCAGGCGGCGTTGGATAGCACCGACAATACAATGAGAGGCATCCTCGTGGACAACGGGAGCAGCATTACCCTGATTCAGTCCATTGTGACAGGCAATAGCGCGCCCGATATCGCATTGACGTTCGGCTCTCGCGGCGACATTACCGGCTCGAAAATCGGGAAGCTCACCTGCGACGGAACTGTTATTCTTCGGGGTTCATTCACGCATTGCCCGATGTAAATCGGATAACCGGACAGTCTTCAACTTCAGTCCTGATCAAAAGCGCTTGGTATACATTGGCGGTAAGCTGCCCAGTCGGCTTCAGCTATGTGGGTAATCGAAAAGATCGAAATAAGCGGCGGGTTTTTACCCGGGCTTACCGTCAATATTCCGCGAGGCCTCACTTGCATCATCGGAGCGCGCGGTAGCGGAAAATCAACACTGGCCGAAGCCGTTAGATTTGCGCTATGCGGCATTTCGGCCGCCCCAAAACACTGTGCCGACCTTATTCAGGCGAACCTTGCAGGCGGTGCCCTTGTCACAATCACGGCTATCGCCGAAGGTTCGAACCGTTACGCGATTAAGAGGGGCCTCAAGCAGAACCCCGTCCTTCTTACATCCGATGGGAGGGCGATCAACACTGTTGATCTGGATCGAGGCACATTTCTGCCGCTGGATGCCTACAGCAGTCTCGAGATTGAGGAAATAGCGGACGAAGTCCTCGGTCACAAGCGCCGAAATTTGCTCGACGAACTTCGTGGCGATCAGATGCGGGCCATTCACTTGCCTTTGGCTGAAACCACCCGCGCGTTGGATGCCAATGCGGATCGCATCAGGACCGCGCAGCGAACAATCGATGACCTGACCGAACAGATCGAAGAATTGGGCGATATCCGTGTCCGGCTGAATGCTCTTGCGCCATCCGACGATGAATCTACGGCAGACTTTGTGCATCTTTCGAGGCAGCAGCAGCTCAATCAGCGCGAGATCGCGAAACTCGACGCGGCCGGCAAGGATGTGCGGACGCTGGCACAAACGCTTGAGCAACTGAAAAGAGAAGCGCAGAATGTGTTCACGGCGCGGCTGGCTGAGGAGCAGTCTTCGAATGCGGCCGCTATGCGCCAATATGATGATCTGCTTGCAGGATTACTTCCGTCCGTTGAGAAACATATTTCCGCAATCGATGCGCGGATTCGTGAAGCCCAGAGCACACTCGCCCAAGCCCGTCAACACATCGCACAGAGCCATACGGACCACGCCGGCGATCTGGCAAGGTTAACGGCACGGAACCAGGCGGCAAGCGAGCAGGCTCGCGTGCGCGCGTCGCTGGAACAGCAAGTCGCCAGACTGGAGGCGCTGGAGCAGCAGCGATCGGAATTGAATACTGAATTGCAGATGCTGCTCAACCAGCGAAAATCGCTTAAGTCCGATCACATCCTGAAGCGTGATCAGATCTCGACGATTCGCGACGAGGTCGCGTCTGCGCTTCAGCACGAAGCCGGCGAGCGCGTGCGAATTCGCGTCATGCGAAACGCCGATCATCTGGAATATCAACAGATGCTTGTCGATGGTCTTAAAGGCGCAAGGGTACGGAACCAAAATGAAATCATCGCCACTCTCATGCAGTTGAGGCCGGAGCAGCTTGCCCAGCTTATTCAGTGCAATGACATAGACTCTTTCGAGGAGCTGACGCATTTCGGAACGGAACGCTCGCGCAAGATACTGGATTCCTTTCGCGAAAGTATTGATCCGTTAACTCTGGAGGTAGCGGCCATCGAGGACAGAATCGGTATCGAGTTAAATGTCGCAACTTCAGGACGGCCGCATTTCAAGGACGCATCCGATCTTTCTCGTGGCCAGAAATGCACAGCCCTGCTGCCTATACTTCTGGCGAGAAGAGATAACCCGCTGATTATCGACCAGCCGGAAGATAATCTCGATAATCATTTTATTTTCGAGACGGTGGTGAATGCCGTGCAGCGCCTGAAGAAACACCGCCAAATGATCTTCATAACGCACAACGCGAATATCCCCGTTCTGGCTGAAGCCGAGCTTGTACTTGTAATGAATTCGGACGGCCGCGTGGGAACCATTGAGAAGCGCGGCACCGTCGATGAATGCCGCGAGCAGATTATCGACCTGCTCGAAGGCGGAAGAGAGGCTTTCGAATTACGCTCGCAGCGCTATGCAGGCAGATCAGCTTCCTCCAGCTCAGCTTCTTTATGAAAAGCTTCGGCATGTCGCGGTAGAGGACCCGCGAGAAGCCCGCAGCTTATTTCTCCAGCTCTTCGATTCCGCTGGTTCCGCTCTCGATCAATTTCTCGATCGGATCTCTTCTCCGGCGGATGGCCGCCTTCGGCACGTTGTCACTAGTGCCCTGCGGAACAGTCGCGACAAGGAGCGCCTCGCCCCTTATCTCATCGCATGGCACGAAATTGAAACGGACGAGTTTGCAAGACGCGCTATCGAAGCCGCTCTGGATGGCGTGAAAACAGGGTCCGCCGCTCAGACAGCGCTCGCTCAGGAAGTTGCGCGGCTAACTACTGCGATTGGACGCGAAACGGCGCAAAGGGAACGGCTCAACCGCGAGTTGGAAATTGCGCGCGAAGTTCAGGAGCACCTCTTCCCGCAACAGCTTCCCACTGTGCCGGGCCTCGACTACTGCGGCCATTGCCGGCCTGCTCGGCAAGTAGGTGGAGACTATTACGATTTTCTCGAGCTACCCGAACGCAGATTCGGATTCGCGATTGGAGATGTCTCCGGAAAAGGCGTCGGAGCGGCGCTCATGATGGCAAGTCTCGAGGCATCCCTACGCGCTCTCGCTTCGGTCGTCCAAGATCCGGCGGAGTTGATGGATCGAGTCAATGGCCTGGTATGTCAGGCGTCGGCGGCAAACTGCTACATAACGCTTTTTTACGCGCAGTACGATCCGGTAAACCGCCGTTTGTCGTATGTCAATGCGGGCCACAATCCACCTATCGTCTTGCGTAATTATGGCGGCTCGCACCAAGTTTTACGTCTGGAAACCGGCGGCCCCGTAATCGGGCTTTTGCCCTGCAATTATCAACGAGGAACCTTTTCTCACGAAGTGGGGGACCTGCTTGTACTCTTTACGGACGGAGTCTCCGAATCCATGAACGCTCAATTCGAGGAGTGGGGCGAGGCGCGATTAATTGAACTGGTCAAGACATCTCATAGCTTGCCTGCATCGGAAGCCATGAGGCGAATCTTGAATGCTGCGGAGGCGTTCGCCGCTGGAGCTTCCCAGCACGATGATATGACGCTGGTGGTGCTGCGTGTAACCGGATGATAGTTACTGAAACTAGGCGCTCGCGGTTCGGATGAGCGGCGGATTCCTAAACGCGGTGACGCGCTGATGCCAGTAAGGATACGTCAATGTTGTTGTGCTCGCCGCATCGAGCTTCGCCACTTGATCAGCCGTAAGATTCCAACCCGCCGCGCCGAGATTATCGCGAAGCTGCTGTTCATTCCGCGCGCCAATGATGACCGACGCAACCGTTGGGCGCTGGAGTAGCCAGTTCAAAGCGATTTGAGGGACGGTTTTGCCCGTTTCTTTCGCGATTGCGTCAATAGCGTCCACAACCTTATAGAGCAATTCGTCAGGAACGGGTGGTCCGGCTTCGGATGTGGCGGGTAACCGGCTCTGCTCGGGACGGGGCTGTCCGCGGCGGATCTTTCCAGTGAGACGACCCCACCCGAGAGGGCTCCAGATCAGCGCGCTCACGCCTTCCGCCGCGCCCAGCGGCATCAGTTCCCATTCGTAGTCGCGGCCGACCATTGAGTAATACACCTGATGCGCAACATAGCGGCTCCAGCCATAGCGCTCGGAAATCGATAGCGATTTCATGAGATGCCAGCCGGAGAAGTTAGAGCACCCTATATAACGGATTTTGCCGCTGGTTACTAAATCATCGAGTGCACGCAGAGTTTCTTCAATTGGCGTGAATGCGTCAAACGCGTGAATCTGATACAGATCGATATAGTCCGTGCGTAACCTGCGCAGGCTCGCATCACACGCTTCCATCAAATGATGACGTGAGCTTCCCACCTGGTTTGGCCCGGGCCCCATTGGGAAGAACGCTTTAGTCGCAATCAGGACATCATGGCGACGACCTTTGATCGCTTCTCCAAGCACTTCCTCTGAGCGCCCTGCCGAATATCCGTCAGCGGTATCGAATAGATTGACGCCCGCCTGCAGACAAATCTCGATGAGCTGGCGTGCTTCGTCAACTTCGGTTGAACCCCACGCTTTGAAAAATTCACCGCGCCCACCAAACGTTGCAGTACCGAATGACAGAACAGGAACGCGCAGTCCGGACTTACCAAGTTGCCTGAATTCCATGCTTGGATAGATGAAAGCAGAAGCATTGCGTTGCGTAGAAGGATCATCTTATACCAAGATTTACGTTGTGAGACAATTTGCACTGTTTGTCCTGATCTCCAGAAAGGTGGATCGTATATGAAAACAGTTCTTTCGTTCGTACTGCTCGTCGCCGGCGCTGGGCTGATGCAAGCGAGCGTTATCCAAACAATCAGCTTGGACCTATCCCCACTTCACGCGGGTTCAACTCTGTCAGGTACGTTCACTCTCCCAAACTCGCCCATGGCCGGCGATACGGCATCCGCCTTGCTGTCGTTTAGCGATCCATCGGACTATTCGCCAACGTCGCTAACGTCAACCATTACGGTCCTAAACGGAACTCCAAGCGGTTTCGCTATAGACTTCTCTATGCTGACGTTCACGAATCTTAGTGGAACTGTCACTCCGATAGATACTCGGGACATCAGCCTGACGCGATTTGCATTTGCTGTATGCACCTCCTTCCCCTGCACCGCCACCGGTCTTTTTCAAGACCGCAGTCCAGCCGTGTTTTCGTCTACATATACGATCGCCCCTGGCGCAGCCGCAGTTCCGGAGCCTGACTACGCCCTGCCGATGACCGCGCTGTTGTTAATCGCCATTTTCGGGCGATCGCTCGTTCGGGCACGACGCTCGTGACGCTGCCTTTCCGAACCGAGCACATCGTCCGCTAGTCTTCTCGCGGCATGGCACCCGCAAGCAAAAGAACAGTTCCGCAAAACATCAATGTATCCGCCACGTAATTAAGACCGGCGTTGAGGCTGGCGCGTTCCACTACTCCAATCGGGACGTAGACGACCAACTCTACGAAAAGCACAGTCAAACCCAGCCACGTCGCTGCTGGGCGAGTTTTCTTACCCGCAACCAACAGGACACCCGCTACCGCGTAAACCACGGCCGCCAGGTACGTCCAGATAGCGTGTCCAAAGATCCAAGTGGGAGTCAGCGGTTCCAGTGGGACGCCTGGGACGTGATCGCCGTGCATAAATTGCTCAAAGCTGAAAAACAGCACGGGAATTGCCACAAAATATCGCGCAATAGTCGCAAGCAGGTGTGCAACGCGCCTGCGTGACAGCGCTGTGAGGCTGGCGGCTAGCGCCAAAGCCCCACCGCTAAAGGAAATCTCTCGCAAAACGACCGTCAGCGCAAACCGGTCTCGCGGATTTCGTGCCCAGCCCGGGGCGTGCATCAACACCACGATAAGGAAAAACGTTAACGCGAGCAGACTTGCCGACAGCCGCGCCTGAACACCGGTCACCAGGCTGAGCGCGGCTGCGATAAAGCAAGTTCCTACCAAGTAAACCCAAAACTGATGCCAAGGAATCCACGCGGGCATGATCGACGCGATAGCCTTCGTCACTGTGAAATGTTCGGCGCCGAAGGCCGCGATGGGCGCAGCGTAAAAAAGCGGCCCTAACAGAATCAACTTGTCGAGTCCTCGCGCGTTCCCCCAGCCGCGGCGGAGAGAAATCGCCGCCAGCCCGATTGCAAGAACCCCGCCACCGGCACAATATGCCCAAATCACTGGACTGGGAATTATAAGAAGCAACACGACTGCCGACGAATTTTACCAGGCTGCCGCTCAGGACGGCGTCCCCTAATTCTGGTAGGCTATCCAGATCATGAATAAAGTCGTTTTGATCACCGGATCCAGCACGGGATTTGGGCGCGCAACAGCGGAGTTGCTCGGTCGCCAGGGCTATAGCGTATTCGCGACGATGCGGGATACCGCGGGGCGAAATTCAAAGCATCGCGAGGCTTTAGAGTCACTGGCCTTACAAGAGAAGCTTCCGATCCAGGTAGTCGAGATGGACGTATCTGATGATGTTTCAGTCTCGGCTGCGACTGAGCAGATCGTTGAGCGCGCCGGACGAATCGACGTTGTAATCAACAACGCCGGAGTCGCGGCGCTCGGAATTACCGAGGCATACACGCTGGAGAAGATACGGAAGCTCTTCGACGTGAACTTCTTTGGCGTAGTTCGAGTGAATCGTGCCGTTCTTCCTGTGATGCGGCGGCAGCGCAGCGGTCTCTTGATTCATGTCAGTTCCGCTGCTGGACGTTTAGTCGTGGCATACTTCGGTATTTATTCCGCAAGCAAGTTTGCTCTGGAAGCGCTGGCGGATAGTTACCGATTCGAATTAGCGCCTTTTGGGATCGATTCCGTAATTGTGGAACCAGGCATTCACCGCACACCAATTTTGGAGGCGTTCCAACCTCCGGATGACGAAACCCGCGCTGGTGAATACCGTCACGACGGCGATTTCACGTCGAGTGTTAAGGGCGTATTCGATTCAGCGAATGCTTCGACCGAGACTCCCGGTGCTCCAGAGGTAGCGGAGACTTTCCTCAGGCTGATAGAGATGCCGGCCGGCACTCGCCCGTTCCGGACTGTGCCGACTCCTGCCATGGCGCCATTACTGGACCCATACAATACGGCGGCAGCACAGATTCGACAAGCTGTTGCACAGGCATTTAACATCTCAGAACTGACCGTGCTCAAGAGTTTAGAAAGCCAGTAACTTTCGTCGGCGCTTTCGCCTCAGCCGACCGGTGAGCAGGGATTTTGGCAACGGCCACGTGCTACTCTGATAGCAGACTGACCAGTCAGTCGGTTATAAAAAATAATCAACAATGCCTCCCAGACCAGATGTTAGCGAAGAACGACGTAATCAGATTCTCGATACAGCCGAAGATGTTTTTGCGAAACGCGGTTTCGACGAAGCCAAGATGGACGATATCGCTCAGCGCTCCGGACTCAGCAAGGGCGCCGTCTATTGGTATTTCAAGAAAAAGGACGATATCATCGGCGCGCTCCTCGAACGCGTGTTCCGGCGCAATATTGTTGCTTTGCGGCGCATAGCCACTGAACCAACGACGGTGAAAGAGCGCCTGCTCCATTGCGCCGAACAGACCTCGCGCGACTTCCAGGCCTTATCGCGCCTGATGCCGGTTGCTCTTGAATTCTATGCTGTTGCCCTGCGCCAGCGCTCCGTTCGTAAGCACCTGGCGTCGATGTATGACGAACTGCTGTCCATCTTTATTCCGCTGATGGATGAAGGTATGCGCAACGGTGAACTGGCCGCGACCGATGCGCGCCGCGCAGCGACCTTAATGATCGCCATTTACGAAGGGCTGGGGCTGATTTGGACCATCTCACCCAAACTGGTCGATTGGAAGGCGGATGGTCCGCAAGCGGCCTTACTCCTCCTGAACGGGATCGAGAGCCGCCACGCTCGCAAGTCAGGAGTTACGAAATGAGAGTCCTTATTTCGGGTGCGGGCATCGCAGGATCGACGCTCGCATATTGGCTTACCCATTACGGATTCGAGACCACCGTTGTCGAGAAGTCACCGGAACTCCGGACTGGCGGTTACATAATCGATTTTTGGGGCGCCGGCTTCAATGTGGCTGACCGCATGGGCCTGCTGCCGGAGCTGCACTAATCAAGCGAACACGATGACCACAGACGCCGCCAGCCCCATGCGCACCTTCGACCCGGTGAAAGTCGCCCGGCATAAAAACGAACGCCACGCTATATTTAACGAAACATACCTTGCGGG
>DAISJE010000139.1:0-979 GCA_036821665.1 Bryobacteraceae bacterium
TCAGCGGGAAAGATCTGGAACGAGCTCGCATCGTAATATCGAACCCTCTACCTATTCCAGACCCACCCTTTGCGGGCGTTGTTCGTCGCCTTGGATTTGATTTCCTAAGTACCGCGACAACCGCCGCAATTACCTTCGATAACGTAATCGCCTGCCGCGAACGCCCGGCGATATCTCTGCTCTTTCACGAATTGGTGCATACGGTGCAGTACAGGTTGCTCGGTGTGCCGGCTTTCGCCCGGCAGTACGTCAGAGGATTTCTCGCAACCAAACGGTATCGCGATATTCCGCTAGAGAGCTGCGCTTTTGCCCTTCAGTTCCGGTTCGAGACACAAGCGGAGCCGTTCCAGGTGGGGTCAAAGATTGCAGAGTGGCTGCAACGGGATCGCCTCTAAATCGTGTAGTCCTATTTGCAACGGCGTATAAATCGGCCACGAATGGACGCGAATAAACACCGATAATTCGCGTATATTTGTGGTCATTCGTTGCTCGATGCTTTGTTATAACTGGCCGGGCGTTCCGCCCCAATCTCTGGGGTCAACGTCGGCAATCGATTGCGTGAAACACCAATGGTGCCCGGCAAAATCTTCGACGTTATATTGACGCTCACCATACGGGTAGTCGGTTGGCTCCCGGAGAATGTGAACACCGGCGTGGCGCGCGCGCTCATAGTGAGCATTGACATCCTCTACCCGAATCATCACGGCTGATTGCAGAGCGATATTGCGGTCTCTTTCAATAAGAATCACCGCGCCGTCACCAACATTTAACTGGGCTCGATGATCCCCTATACGAATCCGGAGGGTGAAGCCGAACGCCTCGCATAGGCGGTCAATCGCTTCGCCAATATTCGGATAAGCGAGCTCCGGCAACACCGTACTCCGAGGGATCGAGCGGTTCGATAGCATACAGAAATTGTATGGCCGGATATTCGCGTTTATTCGTGTTTATTCGTGGCCATCCGCAATTCAACCCCCGA
>DAISJE010000139.1:989-9327 GCA_036821665.1 Bryobacteraceae bacterium
CGCGTACATCGGTCTTTGCGGCGCAACAAATGTGGGCTGATTGATCTCGTGACCGGCCCATTTTTGCCATACCGTCGAGCGAACGGCTGCTTCCAACTCCGCATCGGATGCACACGCGTCGAGGAGCGGCTTGATATCGGTCTCCTCGCGAGCAAATAGGCAGTACCGCAGTTTTCCATCAGCGGTGAGGCGAAGGCGATTACAGTTCGCACAAAAGGGACGGCTGACCGAGGCGATAAACCCGACGCGGTGTCCATCTGCAAACTCATATTCGGTCGCGGGAGCTCGCGGGTCAGCATCGGGAACTGGCCTGAGCGGCCCGAACTCGCGCGACAGAAGGTCTATCATCTGGTCCGCCGTCAGCACACGGTCAAGCGACCAAAGCTCCTGCGAATCGAGCGGCATGAACTCGATGAACCGCACTTCCATGTTCCGCTCACGCGCGAAGCGAACCAGCGGCACGATGTCAGGCTCGGTCAGACCTTTGATTGCAACCGCATTTAATTTGACCCGGAAACCTGCAGCGACTGCCCGATCGATTCCCGCCAGCACTCGTGGCAGTTCGTCGCGCCGCGTAATTATTCGAAAACGCTCCCGATCAAGGGTGTCTAGGTGAATATTCAGACGGCGAAGCCCGGCGCCAAACAATGGTTCAGCCGAAGAGGACAGCAGCACACCGTTAGTGGTAAGCGCCAGATCGCGCAGGCCGCCCACGCGCACCAGTCCGGCAATCAGATCCGGCAGCTTCGGGCGTAGTAATGGCTCGCCGCCCGTGAGTCGAATCTTATCGATGCCTAATGGTCCAACAACCGCGACAAAACGCAAGACCTGCTCGAACGTGAGGAGCGAGCGAACCGGCGAGAACTCAGCGCCGGTTTCGGGCATGCAGTAAAAGCAGCGGATATTGCAACGATCCGTTAGGCTGATACGAAGATCGGAGTGAATGCGGCCGAAAGTATCGATTAGAGGACCCGTCACCGGCGAGACCGGCTTTGCAATACCGAACTGAACCAGTTCACTCATTGGGAAACTCAGCCGGAAGCGTTAACGTCCTAGCCTTTTATCGCCAACATACGCTCTAGCGGGACCAGCGCGCGCCGCATAATATCCGGCGGCAGTTCAATGCGCGGCTCCAAATTCTGCAGACAGGCCGACAACTTCTCAAGCGAATTCAATTTCATGTAGGGGCATTCGCTGCAGTTGCAATTCTCGTTTGCGACGAAATAAAACTTCTTGCCGGGAGACAGTTTTTCGAGCGAGTACCGGACCCCGCTTTCCGTCATAACGATGAATTCGTCTGCGGATTGCTTTGTGCACCAATCAATGATGGCGGACGTGGAACCGATGAAATCGGCCATCCGAAGCACATCGCCCGGACATTCAGGATGTGCCGCCACCAGGGCGTCTGGATGTTCAGTTCGCGCGGTCACCAGCCGTCGCGCTGGGAAGGTGGCATGGACGATACAAGCCCCTTGCCAGATTTGCATATTGGCGCGCCCGGTTTGTTTCTTGACGTAATTTCCGAGATTGATATCCGGCAAAAACAGAATCGGCTTCTCCGCAGGGATGGAGTTTACGACAGCCACCGCATTCCGAGAGGTACAGAGAATGTCGCTCTCGGCCTTCACTTCGACGGATGTGTTGATGTAGCTGACAATGACGTGACCGGGATTACGGCGACGGAAAGCTCGCACCGCTTCGGCCGGGCAGCTATCTACCAGACTGCATCCGGCGTTTATATCCGGAACGACAACGATGCGGTTGGGATTCAGCACCTTGGCGGTCTCAGCCATAAAGCGCACGCCGCAGAAAGCAATCACTTCGCCCTGAAATTTTTGCGCTGTCCGCGCGAGTTCCAGACTATCGCCGACGGAATCGGCCAACTCCTGAATTTCCGCTTCCTGGTAGTGATGCGCAAGGATGATAGCTTGACGCCGCTTCTTGAGTTCCAGGATTTCTTCGGCCAGTGTGGGTGCGCTTACCATTTATGAGGCTGTAACCTTCATTTTATCAGCGAATTCGGGTATCTGAAGTTATTAGAATCCGATGCAACTTTGAAACGCTTTGAATAGACTAGAATCTTAACCAGAAAGCGCAGACACACCTCCGAGTCTGCGCCCTAGGGGAGTGGGCCGACCGCGAGACGGCCTCTTCCCCTTCTAAAAGAAAGAGATCTCACACTCTATTATTAGGAGCAGCGGCCTGTCACCCGGCGTTTTCCGCAGTGGGAACTCCTAGTCTTTTCTGCATCTGTTCCAGCGTAACGCCCTTTGTTTCCGGGTAGAAGAACAGTACGACAAAGAACTGCACCACCATCATGGCAGCAAAGAACACGAACGGCGCGCCGCGAGATTTCTCTGCAATTATCGGGAATGTCCATGAAATCGCCGCGTTCATGATCCAGTGCGTAAAACTACCGAGGCTTTGACCATGGCCGCGCACGCGGTTCGGGAACACCTCGCTGATGTACACCCAAATCACGGCGCCTTGTGAAAACGCGAAGGCGCCGATAAAGCCGACCAGCAGCCAAACCAACCAGCGCTCATGCGTCCCGCCGAGAAATATTCCTGCAACACCGCCCAGACATCCGGCGCAGACTACAGAGCCGATAAGCAATAGCGTTTTGCGGCCCACGCGATCGATGATCGACATGGCGATGACCGTAAAAACCAGGTTGGTAAAGCCGATAAGAACGGCCTGCAGATCTCCGGAGACTTTGCTGAACCCGGCGCGCGCGAAGATGTCATTCAGGTAGTAGAGAATCGCGTTGATTCCGGAAAGCTGGTTGAACATTGCAATGGAAACCGCGAGAAAGATGGGCAGGCGGTACTTTGCCTGAAACAGACTTTCTTTCCCCTGGTGATGTTCCACGTCGATGGAGGCAACGATGTCACGCAGTTCTTCCTCGACATTCTCTTCGCCGATCGCGACCAGCACCGTGCGCGCCTCATCGACGCGTGATTTTTGCACCAGCCAGCGCGGGCTGCGCGGAATGACAAACAGCATCACAAAGAATAGAAAGGCCGGAATGCCGGAGACGCCTAACATCCAGCGCCAGTCCTCGGCGCCTAATGCCGCCAGTCCAATCAGGTAATTCGAGAAATAGGCCAGCAGGATGCCAACCACGACATTGAATTGGAAAAACCCTACGAGACGGCCGCGCCACTGCGCGGGCGAGATCTCCGCAATGTACATGGGACCAAGGACAGATGATCCGCCGATACCAAGCCCTCCAATGAAGCGAAACGCCACGAGAGAGTACCAGTCCCATGCCAGCCCGCATCCGATAGCGGAGATCAGATAAAGCACCGCCATAACCCGCAGGCTGTCGCGGCGGCCGTATCGGTCCCCTGGAATTCCCGCGAGAATAGAGCCGACCACGGTGCCGACCAGTGCTACAGCAACCGTCAGCCCCATCCCGCCCGCGGTCAGATTGAATGTCCGTGACAATCCGGCGGTCGTTCCCGCGATCACGGCCGTATCGAATCCAAACAGCAGCCCGCCTAAAGCGGCGACCACCGTGCTTTTGATCAGCGCTCCGCTAAGCATCATGCGCGTGTTCCCGCCAGCGCTGCGTTTTCTCTGGCGAGTGCCTGCTCGGCAAGTACCAGGCAGCCCAACACGCCGGCCCTGCCCCTTAACGCTGGAGGCTGTATCAACCGGTCCACATGGTCCGTTATTTCGCTGTGCCGTACGTAGTCGTTAAGAAGCCGCATGAATTCCTTTCGGGTCATTTCGAATAAGTGCGGTTGCTGCATGACGCCTCCACCCAGCAGAAAGCGCTGCGAGGATAGCGTAACTGCAAGGTTCACAAGGCCAAGAGCGAGGTAGTGCGCCTCTAATTCCCAGCCGGGATGATCGGGTGGCAACGTGCCTGCGGGCATCCCCCAGCGCGCCTGCATAGCTGGACCGGAAGCGAGGCCCTCCAGGCAATCGCCATGATAGGGGCACACGCCAAGAAACGGATCGCGCGTCAGATCGTGAGGAATGCGGAGATGGCCCATTTCGGGATGCACCAGGCCGTGTACCAATCGCCCGTGCACCAGCGCCCCGCCGCCGATTCCGGTACCGATCGTCATGTAGACGGCATCGGAAAGACCTTGCGCGGCGCCCCAACGCGCTTCTCCGAGTAGAGCTACGTTTACGTCCGTTTCAAACGCGGCCGGCACTTGCAACGCGGTGCGGACTGCACCAAGCAAATCGAAGTTCGCCCAACCCGGTTTGGGCGTCGTCGTGATATGGCCATAATCCGGCGACGATTCATGCAAATCAACCGGCCCGAACGAACCGATTCCGATCGCTCGAACGCGCGTACCGGCACTCTTGAAAAAGGCAAATACGGACTGGAGCGTGATTTCCGGCGAAGACGTGGGAAACGACTCGGTCTTAATATCTTCCGGACCGGTCCCAATGCCGCAGACGAATTTCGTACCACCGGCTTCAATGCCGCCGAACATGCTCTTGAGTATATGCAAAGAGAAGAGGCAGAAGTCAGGAGTCAGGAGGCAGGAGGCGGATCAGTTTGATGGTGGTTACTGCTTGCCCGAGATGGCGCTGCGTATGTTCGGAAAGATGGACGAGCAGACCAAGAACTGTCGTCGGCAGTTCGCGCCGGCCGACGGAACGAGGTTCATAAAGCGAATCCGGATTGAGCTGCCGGAGCTGTTCTTCAGACGCCAGCAGAGAATCGTCTACAGCCATTACTAATTCATCTATCGCCAAACCAGGCTCGCTTTCCTGACGCAACGACTCGAGTTGCTCCGGGCTGAGCTGCTGGCCGATTAGATAGGTAGTTAGCCGATCGACACTCCCGGCGATATGTTTCAGATGGAAACCTAACGAAGCCGTCGTATTTGCAGGTTTAGCCCAAACCTGCGCATGAGTAAGCCCAGTGGTGTGTTTGCTCAGTTCCTCGCGAACGTGGGCAAAAGTGAAAAATACAGGCATTACCAGTGGATGAACACCTTCGATAGGTCCTCGCAGCCAAGGTTCGGGCAGGTTTTGGGTCACAGCAGTAATCAAAATATCAATTCAAGCAAAGAAAATCCTTGTCATTCTTCCTAGTCCGGTCTATATATAGATTGGACAGGGGAATGAGTTCCGAATCCTTGGAATTGCTGCCGGGCACGCTGTTCATGCTGATTCTTCGTACTTTGATGCGAGGACCGATGCATGGTTACGCGATTGCGCGGCGAATTAAAGACTCATCGGGCGACGCGCTCATCGTCGAAGAGGGTTCCCTCTATCCAGCTTTGAACCGGATGCTGGTCAAAGGGTGGCTCACTGCGAAATGGGGAATTTCGGAGAACAATCGCAAGGCGCGCTTTTATCAACTCACTCCCGAAGGTCGCGCGGTTCTCCGACAAGAAGAAAAGCAATTTCAAAATCTAGTGAACGCTATTTTTCAGGTGATGCACAGTACGTGAGGGCGTCATGCGGACGTGGGACGATTTGAAACGGCAATTGGGCTACTTATGGCGTCGCAAGACTTTCGATTCGGAACTGGACGCAGAGATTCGCTTCCACCTGGAAACCCGGATGGATGAACTTGTGCGGAGCGGCCTCTCGGAAAGGGAAGCCAGGGCTCAAGCACAGCGCGAATTTGGACGCCAGACCCGCGTTCGGGAGGACAGCCGGAGTGCCTGGCAGTTTCGTTTGCTTGAGGATCTCATGGCGGACATGAGATACGCAGGACGGGCGCTGCGGCGGAATCCGGCATTTGCGGCGGCTGCAGTGCTTTCGCTTGCGTTAGGAATTGGTGCGAACCTTGCGATCTTCAGCCTCACGATGGAATTTCTGTTCAGCCGGCCCTCGGTGCGCGATCCGCAAAGTCTTGCCTACATCATTTTGGGCGGAGGTAGCAATGCCGCTCCTGAGGAGTACCGATTTCTAAAAGACGCTCACCTCTTCGACGGTCTGGCTGGTGTGAACCCCGAAACGGAAACGAACTGGCGACATGGAGAAAATACCTATCGCGTCTGGGGCGCGCGAGTAACAGACAACTTTTTCGATGTCACCGGCACTCCGGTTGCATTAGGCCGCCCCATCCATGCAGGTGATCAGCGCGAGACAGTTCTCAGCGACAGCTTTTGGAAAGGCCGGCTCGGCGGCGATCCGCATATCCTGGGCCGGACTCTTATCTTCGATGGCCGGCTTTATACCGTAGTAGGCATTTTGCCTGCGGATCATCGCACGCTGATCGGCTTCGGTTATTCACCGGACCTCTATTTGACTGTTGACCCGACAACAGCTGGCAATGAAACCACCGTGATGCTGTACGCCCGGCTTCCCGCCGGGATGTCGCGGCAAGCCGTTTACCCGCGCTTACTCACCTTATGCAATGAATTGGACAAGCTATTTCCGCGACCGGAATACAAATGGTCGAACAACACCGAAATAAGAGGAGTAGCGGGACTCGACCGATTGAAGCTTCTGTATGGAATGCCTATAGTCCCATTCTTCGGAATGCTGACGACAGTTGTTGGCCTGGTTTTGTTGATTGCTTGCGCCAATGTTGCAAGCCTGCTGCTTGCGCGCGCGGCGAGCCGCCAGCATGAGCTCGCCATTCGCCAATCGATTGGAGCGAGCCGGAGCCGGATCGTGCGCCAGCTCCTGGCCGAAAGCCTTTTGCTTGCGATTCTGGGAACTGCCGCAGGGCTGGTGCTGAATTTTGCGATAACAGCGTTTGCCAATAGAATTCGTCCGCCGTTACCGGTGCCGGTACGTCTGCATATTCAGCCGGACTGGCGATTGCTCTGGTATGCGATCGCACTAGCGATAGGCAGCGCGCTCGTGTGCGGGCTGATGCCGGCATTGAAAGCAACAAAGCGGGACGTGCAGACAGCTTTGAAACTAGGAGAACGGAGCGTAGCCGCGCGCCTCGGGTTCCGACGCGTTCTAGTGATAGCCCAACTGACGAGCTCAGTTGTGCTCCTGCTCACCGGATTCTTGTTCCTGCGAAATCTCCTGCTGTCGAATTCCCTAAATCCAGGTTTCGATATCCATCACACAGTTTGGGCCTATATGCGGTTAGTTCCGGAAGGTTATTCATCGAAAGATCCAGCGCAAACCGAAAAGAAGATTGAGAGCGTTTCCCGCCGCGCTTTGGAGAAGCTTCGCGCCTTGCCGGGCGTCGAGAGTGCTGCTAGCGCCGGTATCGTGCCTTTAAACGACAATGTCAAGTTCGGCACCGATATACACGTCGATGGAAAACACGATGCACAACATCCGCTTTATACGGCGAACTGGATCGGCACCGATTATTTCAAGACCATGGGGATTCCTCTACTGGACGGTCGGGACTTTCTGCAGTCGGACCGGAAGGGTGCTCCACCCGTCGTGATTTTGAACCAGAGCATGTCTCATGTGCTTTTTGGCGATCGGAATCCTGTCGGTCACACGCTTCGCTTTCATGACGATCCGCCGGAAACCGTTGTAGGCGTCGTAAGGAACAGCAAGTACTTTTCGCTCGGTGAAAAGGATCTGCCCGCAGTGTATTGGCCAGACGCCCAGTCATCCCGCGCCGCCGTGAATTTGAACTTCTTGCTGAGAACGCAACGTCCAGAAAGCATTCTTAAAGAAGTAAACCGGACATTGGAAGGCATAGATGCAACCGCCGCCATAAACGTCAAGCCGATGAGCCGATCGCTTGGATTGGCGCTTTTACCCAGCCGTCTGGGTGCTGTACTGCTGGGAAGCATGGGCATTCTTGGATTATTGCTTGCGGCTCTCGGGCTCTATGGCGTACTGACATACTCTGTTGCCCGCCGAATTCGTGAGATCGGGATTCGGGTGGCGTTAGGCGCGAAGCCAAGCACAATCGGATATATGATTCTGCGGAGTAGTGTGTTGCTCGTCAGCGCCGGACTCGCGGCGGGCGGAGCGCTTGGCTACTTTGCGGCAGGCCCGCTCGCAATGTTTCTGGTTCCAGAACTGAGCCCACATGACCCGGCTACTTTCGCCGGAGTCTTCGCAACGCTCCTTCTAGTTGCGATTGCCGCGACGCTTGCGCCCACAATTCGCGCGTTGCGCGTAGACCCGATAGTGGCATTGCGATACGAATAGCGCTCCAGTCAATCTTCTGATTGCGGGACTGAAGTCCCGCGCAGGCTGAAGCCCGCCCCACCAAGCTACGCGGCCGCTTCTATTTCCTCTTCCTCAGCCACAACGGTGGGTTCCGGCAGCCTGCCCGTCCAGTTCGCCCAGCCCCAGAAAATGGCCGTTGTGGAACTGAGCAGTCCCGAGACGGCGCCGATCGCGCGAATGCTGAAGTACTGTGAGGCGCTCCCCGCGCCGAGCATCGAAAGCATCATGGTGGACCAATTCATTGTTTCGATGG
>DAISJE010000140.1:0-6787 GCA_036821665.1 Bryobacteraceae bacterium
TTCAATAGAGACGCCTGATCGCTTTGCTGCGCTTCCACATTGATCGCCTCGTACCCGAAGACAGGATCCATAATCACGGGGCTGTAAAGTTTTGCCGGTATAGCTCGCGAGAAGCCGGCATTCCGATCACCGCTCCACTGCATCGGAGTACGCACGCCATTCCGATCGCCGAGATAGATGTTATCGCCCATACCGATCTCGTCTCCGTAATAGATGATCGGAGTTCCGGGAAACGAGAAGAGCAGGCTGTTTAACAACTCAATGCGGCGGCGATTGTTATCGAGCAGCGGAGCCAACCGGCGGCGGATACCAAGATTGATTCGCATGCGCGGATCGGCGCTGTAGGCAAGATACATATAGTCCCGCTCGTCGGTAGTGACCATTTCAAGCGTTAGCTCGTCGTGATTGCGCAAGAAGAGCCCCCATTGGCAGCTCTCCGGAATATCCGGTGTTTGCGCCATGATGTCCGTAATGGGAAGACGGTCTTCCTGCCGGAGCGCCATGTAAATACGCGGCATCAAGGGGAAATGGAAGGTCATGTGACACTCATCACCGTCACCGAAATACGGCCGGACGTCGCTCGGCCATTGATTAGCCTCGGCGAGTATCATGCGATTCGCGTAGTGCGCGTCAATTTCTGCTCGGATGCGTTTAAGCAGGGCGTGCGTCTCCGGCAGGTTCTCGCAATTCGTACCGTCGCGTTCCACCAAATAAGGGATTGCATCAAGCCGTATTGCGTCGGCGCCCATGTCGAGCCAGTAGTGCAGGACTTTCAGGACCTCCTCCATGACGCGAGGATTATCGAAGTTCAGATCCGGTTGATGAGAGAAAAAGCGATGCCAATAGTAAGCCTGTGCGACCGGGTCCCAAGTCCAGTTAGACTTTTCCGTATCGGTGAAAATAATGCGGGCGTCCCTATACTTCTCAGCGGTATCGTTCCAGACGTAAAAATTTCGTTCTTCAGAACCGGGCGGGGCCGCCCTGGCTGCCTGGAACCAGGGATGTTGGTCGGACGTATGATTGACAACTAATTCGATGAGGACTTGAAGATTGCGGTCGTGAGCCGCCGCCAGGAACGCCTGAAAATCCTCCAGGGTTCCATAGCTGGGGTGAACGTTCAGATAATCGGAAATGTCATAGCCATCGTCCCTGAGCGGCGAGGGGAAAAAAGGCAAAAGCCAGATACAAGTAATACCCAGATCCTGAAGATAGTCCAGTTTTTGAAGCAGGCCGCTAAAGTCCCCAATACCGTCGTTATTGCCGTCGGCGAATGCCTTCACGTGGAGCTCATAGATGATCGCGTCTTTGTACCAAAGCGGATCTAACGCACTGCCGGGCCGTTTCATGTAAACATTCCTTGGGTTTCAGTGACTCTGGATGCGATGCTTATCATGTGAATCTTTAATTATCCAGGCTCTTTTCTGATGACGCAAAAGCGGCCAAGTTGTTTGCGTGGAAACGCTCTAATCTAAGAAATCGCATCATATGCAGACGAACTCGCAGCGCCGAGCCGGTGATTCGATGCGCGCCTTTTGGCAGCGCGTTAGCGACGGTATTGAGATACAGCAACTTTGGCCCCAGTTTCAAAAAGAAGCCAAGGCCAGCTATCAACTGTATTCAAAAGAGGTCGAGTGGAACCGAGCGGAAGGCGAATCAGGATGGAAACGGTTCTGGCGCGTCGTCAAAGCAATGTTTTGGGCGATGATGATGAAACTGTCGCCCGCGCGGCGCGTGCTGTTCCTGATCGCGCTGGTGCTCCTCGTATTTCCCGGCGTGGACATTCGCTACAAGCAGTTCCAATTTCAGATGCCGTATCTTGCTTTCTTCGGCGGCATAGCGCTACTTATTCTGCTTGCTTTGGAGCTGGCGGATCGAGTCACAATGAAGCGCGATCTCCAGATTGCGCGCGAGATTCAAAGCTGGCTGATGCCCGTAGAGCCTCCTCGAGTACCTGGCATTGACATTGCATTCGCGACACGCGCCGCTAATACCGTAGCCGGCGATTACTACGACGCATTTCTCCGAACGGAGGAGAAGGATCGTTTGTTACTGATTGTGGCCGACGTCGCAGGAAAGAGTGTTCCAGCGGCGCTCTTGATGGCGACGCTGCAGGCAAGTTTGCGGACGTTGTCCGTTCAGCCGGCCTCGCCGCTCGAACTTATTGAACGGCTAAACCGGTACGCCTGCGAACAAAATCTGGGACGCCAGCGCTTCACAACGGCCTTCCTCGCTGAACTGGAACTCGCAACCGGCAGCCTTACATACGTGAATGCGGGGCACAACTGGCCGGTGTTGCGGCGAAGCTCCGGCGCGATTGAACGCCTGGAGACCGGAGGTTTACCGCTCGGCATCATGTCCGGCGGACACTATGAATGTGGCGAGACCACAATGAGGCCGGGAGATCTGCTGCTGGTCTTCACGGACGGATTGATTGAAGCGGAGAACGACGGAGAAGAGGAATACGGCGAAGCGCGTATGCTCGGAACAGCGTTCGGCTTTTCGGGCGGCAGCGCCACTGATCTTATTCAGAGGCTCATGGCCTCGGTGGAAGCTTTTGTCGGATTGGCTCCGCAGCACGATGACATTACGTGTTTGGTGATGCGGATGATGCCGGAGCCGGGTGCGGTTGTAGAGAATTGAATCCAAAAGATCGAACGGTTTTCCATATTGGAAAATGTAACCAGATGACTGATCCGGGTTTGAAATTCAAACAGGAAACGCGCGAACTCCGAATTAGCCGAATCTATGCAATGGCGCTCGATGTCTTTGGAGACGAACAGAAAGCAGCCATCTGGTTGAATCGGCCCAATCGCGCGCTAGGGAATGAGTTGCCGTTGCAGCTTTTAGAAACGGAAGCAGGGACCGAACGAGTCGAACGGGAGTTGCGACAAATTCAATATGGTTTCGTATAGATCTAGGCCACGTTCGTCAGTGAGTGTTGAAGACCGCTTGCTTGCGCGCGCGGCTCGGCAAGCCGTTGCAAGCACTGGGAGCTGTTCCCGAAAGGAATGGGCTAGGCGTGGATCCCGAAGATTTTTTCTGTGTAAATGCGGCTGAGGCGAAGGTCTTCCCCAAGCGGCCGAGTCACGATGGTGTTCTCGCTATATGCGAGTTCGACAACAACCAACGGCTCCACATTTTCGCGGTTTAAAAGCGCAGCGACTTTGCGGTAATCGACATCGCCGTCTTCCACCGATTCCAGCCAGAGCTTGTTTTTCGAATTGCGGACGTGAATTTCCGTCACGCGCTTACCCGCTTCGCGAAGTAATTGGAGCGGATCCAGGCCGCCCTGATGAACCCAATCAATATCAACGCAAAACGTGACATATTGCGGGTCCGTGTTGTGCAACATGTAACGCCATTCGCGGGCGTTGTCCACCATCTCAGGCGTATGATTGTGAATCCGCAGTTGGAAACCGTTTTCTTTCAGTAGACGGCCCAGGCGATTCATGGCGCCGGATTGGAAGGCAAGCTCCGCATCCGTTTTGCGAACGCCGCCAGGTTTGGGATCGGCATTGTTGACGATTCCGCGACAGCCGAACGGTTTACAGAGCCGCCCAAACTCAAGCGCCTGTTGGGTGGTCTTTTCCGCCAGTGCCGCCTCGTGCATTCCACCGCCTACGTAAACGGATGGCATAGAAAGAGAATCCGAACGAAGAGCGGCCAGTACACGGTCCCGCAATTCCGGGGCGAAAAACGCAGGATTCAGCTCGACGTTGTGAAATCCCGCTTGTTGAATCATCGGGAAGATTTCACCGATGACATCCCGCAGGGGTTTCTTTTGCCGCTCGGCGTATTGCTGAAAGATGTAGCCTTCGACCGACATGCGAGAGGTTCGCTCGGCAGCCGAAGACAAGGCGCTTGCTGCCGTAAGCAGAACCCATTCGCGACGCGTCATTGTTCCGGGGCGCTTACGCAAGCATCTTCGTCGTGACGTTGCCGGCAACGTCCGTCAATCGGAAATGCCGGCCCTGGAACTTGTAGGTCAGTCGCGTGTGATCGACGCCGAGGCAATGGAGAACGGTCGCCTGGACATCGTGAATCGGAACCGGGTCGGCCACAACATTGTATGAAAAATCGTCCGTTTCGCCTAAAACAAGCCCGCGCTTAATACCGCCGCCCGCAAACCACATGGCGAAGCAGCGCGGGTGATGATCGCGACCATAATTCGTCGCAGTAAGATGTCCCTGACAGTAGACGGTGCGTCCGAATTCCCCGCCCCAGATCACCAATGTGTCGTCCAGCAATCCGCGCTGTTTGAGATCTGTCACGAGGGCGGCCGAAGCCTGATCGGTCCCCTTGCACTGCAGCCCGATATCGCGCGGCAGATCGTTGTGCTGATCCCAGCCGCGATGGTAAAGCTGGATGAAGCGAACTCCGCGTTCTGCAAGCCGGCGCGCCATCAGACAGTTTGCCGCATAGGTTCCGGGCTTGCGGGAATCCGGACCATAGAGATCGAAGGTGCTCTGTGGCTCCTTCGACAAATCGGTCAATTCCGGGACCGAGGTTTGCATCTTGTAGGCCATCTCGAACTGCGAAATTCGGGCCCCGATCTCCGGATCGCCGTACGATTGCTCGGTAATTTTGTTCAGCTCATCCACGCTATCGAGCATGGCCCTGCGAGTCGCAGCATCGATTCCGTCCGGGTTTGCCAGAAAGAGAACCGGATCGCCGGAGGCTCGAAACCGGACGCCTTGATATTTCGATGGCAGGAATCCGCTAGACCACAGGCGCGTGAATAAAGGCTGATCGCGATTGAGAGCGTTTGCCTGCGAAATCAAGACGACGAACGCAGGGAGGGTCTGGTTTTCGCTACCAAGTCCGTAGGTGACCCAGGAGCCCATACTCGGGCGGCCGGGCTGCATGAAGCCGGTTTGAATGAACGTGATCGCGGGATCGTGATTGATGGCATCGGTGTTAATTGTCTTTACGATCGTGATGTCATCAACGATTTTTGCGGTATGCGGGAGGAGCTCGCTAATCCAGGCGCCGTTTTCTCCGGCCCGGTTGAATTTGAAAATGGACGGCGCGACGGGCAACGAATTCTGCCCCGATGTCATGCCGGTAATGCGCTGGCCTTTACGTACCGAATCCGGAAGCTCGGTGCCGGCAATGTCTTTGAGTTTCGGTTTGTAATCGAACAGCTCGATCTGCGACGGCGCGCCCGATTGATGCAGGAAGATGACACGTTTCGCCTTGGGCGCGAAATGCGGCAAATCCGGAAGCCCACCAAACTTTGCGGCCGATTCAACCCCCTTCCCCGGAGCTGTAGTGTCTACAACGCGCGCAAACAGCGCCGGGTCGAGTAGTGAAGCCAGGGCGGCAACACCTATACCTCTACTGGTGCGCCCAAATAATTGTCGTCGGGTGAGAACAAGCTCGTGTTCGCGAATTGGGTCCATGCTTTGCCTCAATTCTTTGTAATGGTTTCGTCCATGTTTAAAATGGCACTGGTGACCAGGGTCCAGGCCGCCAGTTGGGACGGTTCCAGCTTGGGATCGGCTTTTGATTCACCGACCGATATAAGTTTTCCGGCAGCGGCTTTGTTCGCTGTATATTTGGCGGATTCTGTCTGATACAGGTTGTCCAGAATTGACAACTCCTGCGCAGTTGGATCCCGATCGGTCGCCAGGCGGAATGCAAAACGAATCCGGTCCGCATCGGTGGGGCCCGCCTGCTCCAGATCGCGTTGCGCCAAGGCGCGAGCCGCTTCGACGTATGTCGGATCGTTCCACAAGACAAGCGCCTGGAGCGGCGTATTCGTCACGCTACGATGGGCCGTGCATTTCTCGCGGTCCGGCGCGTCAAACGTGTTCAGGGACGGATACGGCACGCTCCGCTTCCAGAACGTATACATACTGCGGCGATACAAGTCTGCTCCGTGGCTTTGCTCGTACTTTTGCGCCGAGAAATCTCCTCCGAATGCCATCTCTTCCCACAGGCCTTTGGGCTGGTAGGGGGACACGCTCCGACCGCCGATTTTGTCGTTCAGAAGGCCGCTGATAGCGAGCGCGTTGTCACGAATCATTTCGGCCGGCAAACGGAAGCGAGGGCCCCGTGCGAGCAATTGATTCTCCGGGTCCTTTTCCAGCAACTCGGGACTGACTTTCGAGGATTGCCGGTAAACGGCGGATGTGACGATCAGCCGCTGCATTGCCTTCACGTCCCAGTGTGTGCGAATGAATTCAGTCGCCAGCCAATCGAGCAGAGCTTGATTGCTCGGCGGATCTCCCTGCGATCCGAAATCGCCGCTGGTCTTCACGATTCCGATCCCGAAATACATTTGCCAGAAATGATTCACCGCCACACGCGCGGTAAGGGGATTTCCCGGATCAATCAGCCATTTCGCCAGCGTCAGCCGGTTGCGCGGCGCGTCTCTCGGCAGAGGCGGGAGCACAGCAGGGGTATCCGGCGAAACCTTTTCGCCGCGATTCCGGTAATCGCCGCGAGCCAGTACGAAGGTGTCACGCGGCTTGTCCATCTCCGACATGATCATCGTGGAAGGAATTTCGCGATTGATCTGATCGAGGCCGCGGTTTAACGTTTCGAAATCCGTATTCAACTGCTTTTCGGCGCGATTGGCTATCTCGGCAACAAAGTATTTGCGAAGCCACTTCGCCTGATCTTCCGAGCGGCGCTCCGTAGGTATTGAAAGTACTGCATGGAGAGGATTCAGCAGCCCGATCTGTAGAGCCTCACTGGCATAAAGACGGCGATCATAAAAACGAAGATCGGAGATTTGGCCTTTGAAGGCAGTGCCAAGGGTTTTGTTGCCGATTTGGAGATC
>DAISJE010000140.1:6887-9321 GCA_036821665.1 Bryobacteraceae bacterium
GTGTCGGTGGGGACGTTGCGGCCGTCGATATAAATCTGAATGCCCTTGGCGTTTTCCGAGCCGTCGTAGGAGGCGATGAGATGGCTCCAGTGTTCGAGCGTCACGCCCTGCTTCGACTTAACTTCGATTCCATTTTTGAAATGGACAATTACGTTGCAATTTTCCTTGGAGCAGTAATCGAGCTTTATTTCGTACTCCGGGTTTTGAAGCAACGCCATGCCAGACGGACCATCGGCTTTTACCCAAACTGCCACGCTGAAGGGCTGGTCCGGACGGAAGGTTCCGGCTGCGCCGAGCGAAACATTCGGCTCCTCGTCCAAATCAGCCGCACGGCCCGCTCGTCCGTCCGTGTACGTCAGCTTTCCAGCCAGCAATTTGCCCGCGCGATCGGCATGCAGTTGATTGTCGAGCGAGCCATCGAACCGGTATTCGTCTACCAACCCCGAAGTGACATCTGCGATAGGCGTCGAGCGCTCATCACGCTCCCAGGCGCTCTGGGCAGCAGCGACTTTCGCATCCTCTTTCTTAATCGCGTCCAGAAGCATCTGCTTCATCTGGGCTTGCTGCGGGCTCGGTAATTGCAGAAATGGAACCGCGTTTCCCTTATAACCGTCGAGACCCTTTTCCGGGACGCCGTTAAAGAAAGCACCGAAGCTATAAAAGTCCTTCTGCGTGAACGGGTCATATTTATGATCGTGGCAACGCGCGCAGCCGAGCGTTATGCCGAGCCAGGTTGTGGAGGTCGCCTCAATGCGATCCACAATGTATTCGTTCTGGTACTCTTCCGGGATTGCGCCGCCCTCGAAGTTGATCATGTGGTTGCGATTGAAGCCGGTTGCGATGATCTGGGTTTGGGTGGGGTGCGGCAGCATATCGCCCGCAATCTGTTCCACCGTGAACTCGTCATAGGGCATGTTACGGTTAAATGCACCGATCACCCAATCGCGCCACGGCCACATCTCTCGCGCGCTGTCGATGTGATATCCGTGCGTGTCGGCATAGCGGGCGAAATCGAGCCACTGCATCGCCATCCGCTCACCGTAATGAGGCGAGGCGAGCAACCGATCGACCACCTTGTCATAAGCATTCGGCGAATTATCGGCCAGGAACGCATTCAACTCAGCCGGAGTGGGCGGCAGTCCGGTCAAATCGAATGTCACGCGACGCAGCAGAATCGTCTTATCGGCTTTGGGCGCAGGATGCAATCCTTGCTGCTCGAGCTTTGCCAGCACGAAATTGTCAATCGGAGTTCGCACCCACGCGGTGTCTTTCACGGCAGGAAGTTCCGGCCGCTTGGGTGGAACAAACGACCAATGTGACTCCCATTTCGCGCCTGAATCGATCCAGTTCTTAACGGTTTCGATCTGTGCGGGTGTCAGCTTGCGGCCCGAATACGATGGCGGCATCCGCATGGCGACATTTGGATTGCTAATCCGCAGATACATCTTGCTATGAGCGGAATCGCCTGGAACAATCACACCGGGTTTTCCGAAAGCACCTTCTTTCGTATCGAAATGGATGCCCATCATGCGGTGCTTTTCATCCGGACCATGACAGGCAAAGCAGTTGTCGGAAAGAATCGGCCGCACTTGCCGGTCAAAATCGACGGCTGGAGTTGTTGCGCAGAATGCCTGGATTCCGACGAACCCAGAGAGGAGAAGAATACACGAACAAAGTTTCATCACACCGGGAAAGCGTGTGATGAGTATATCGAATGGTGAAGCGTCAGGCAGCTTTAGTCAGGTTTGCTGTTTCGTCCAAGGCAGCCGGGGCCTCTGGCAGGGAATTTTTTAGCGCGGGCGAAAACCGTGCAGACGACGCTCCGCGATCGTCCGCGCCACCTGAAAATTCGAAGCCATTTGCCTGTTCTGGAATAGGTGCAGTGGGGACCCGGGTGGGGCATGCCTCGTCCCGGCGGGTTTTTTGGCGTTCGCGAAGCTCGGCAATTTCTTTCTCGCGGCGGCGTGAGAGGCGCGATTCCTGAAGGTGCAGATTCCGAAGCTGCTTTTCGTAAGTCATGAAGGTTTTTAGCTCGATGAGGCCGGGCTGGAGGGCGACGTCATGGTCCTTAAATTCTTCGGCAAATTGAGCACGACCCTGAGCATAGATCGCCATTTCAAGTGCGGGAATGCGAGCGAGACGCCACTGCGTATCGGCAATGGATTGAACCAAGTCACACTCGCGCTGGCCAACGGGAGCAAATTCCTTTTCGTAAGCGGCGACGTGACGCTGGTATTCGGCCGCGTCATCAGTATGGAGCAGAACAGTGCGGCCAGTGAGTCCGGTTTTAACGGCATTCAGGCAGGACGTGGCTTTGCCGTCCAAGGTTTTGGGACCTGTTGAGAGTTGGGCATTGGCTCGATTGGCGGCGCGTTGAGCGGCAGAGATGGGAGCGGGTAAAGAAGACTCGGGCTCGAAACACAGGTGTTCCGTG
>DAISJE010000141.1:0-9306 GCA_036821665.1 Bryobacteraceae bacterium
ATTTCATCCCATTGAGTCAACTGGCCGATGTCTTTGAAGAGGAAGGTCCAGCCCAAATCAGCCGGGAAAATGCACAGCGCCGTATCAGCGTCGAAGTCAACGTTCGTAATCGGGATCTGGCGAGTTTTGTAGCCGATGCCAGGCGCGCTGTACAGCAGAAAGTCAGCCTCCCTGCGGGGTACTCGGTCGAGTGGGGAGGCCAGTTCGAGCAACTGCAAAGCGCTACCAGACGGTTAGCCGTTGCGGTGCCGTTAGCGCTCCTGTTGATCTATTCTTTGCTCTACATCAATTTTCATTCCTTCCGAACGGCCGCTCTCATTTTGTTGAATGTGCCGTTGGCGGCTACCGGAGGTGTCGCTGCTTTGCTGATTCGCGGCATGCCGTTTAGCGTATCTGCCGGCGTCGGGTTTATCGCGTTATTCGGTGTTGCAGTCCTGAATGGCGTCGTGCTGGTTTCTTATATTCTTGAGCTCCGCGAGCGGACACAGGACATTGAAGAAGCGGTTTTCGCCGGGTCAGTAACTCGCCTCCGCCCGGTGTTGATGACAGCTCTAGTGGCGAGTCTTGGTTTTATCCCGATGGCTGTTTCACATGGAGCGGGCGCTGAGGTGCAACGACCACTCGCGACAGTTGTCATCGGAGGCTTGATTACCTCCACACTCTTGACGCTGCTCGTGCTACCCACGGTGTACCTGCGGATTGAACGGCACTCTCGCACAGAGACCCGATAAGACATCCCAATCTAGCGCCCGGCCGCGCGGGAAAAAAGCGAGGCTTTCAGCGGCTTCCTTTTTTGATATCGCCCTTGACGTCGTCATGACTGAAACAAGTTCTAGGCAATTGCATACTCCGACCTATAGTTTCGAATCTGGGCCTCACTGAGGGCGGTCTCTTTAAGGTTCTCCCGCGACAGAGCGCGGCCGAGTTGGCTGGCATCGTCTGTGAAGACCTGCGCGTCGTAACGTCCGCGAGATGTGGCCACGTACGAGAGAGTTTTGTCGACAAGTCCGCGAACCCGCGAATCGGTTGTGTCCACGTGAATGAGGACGCGGTCTACTGTCATGCCCTGCGACGAATGGCTTGTCATCGCATACGCATGATCGAGATAGTTGTATTCCTTCAGATTCCACGCCACTCGGCGGCCGGTTTCGAGCCGCACTGCAATGTTGCCGTTCTTTTCAATGTGCTCGATCCAGCCGGTATCGCGGGACGCAACGCTCTTCTCCTTCCAAGACGTCGTGAACTGAATGCGGTCGCCAATCGCGAACGGACGTTCCTGAGACTCGAAGACACTCAGGTTCGAGCGGCTCGCCGGATTGAACGTTAGGAATCGTTGGGCGGAACCATCCTCAAGCTTAAGCGCGAGAGTATTTTGGTCGGGCTTGACCTCTACGACTGTTCCGACTTGTCCAGACTTTATCTTCAAAGTAGGAAGATTCGTGTGAAAGCGGATCGAGTCGCCGGGCCGATAGGAACGGGAGTATCGGCGGTCTTCGGCATGAATGTCCTTGCGGACACGCACTGGAACGATCTGATCTTCCTTCAGTTTTCTTTGCCGCTTCAGCTCATCTCGGACGGCTGTGTTAATTTCTTGACGACTTTTGTTGTCAGGTGAAACGACCAGTGTGCTTGCCGGGCTTTCGATGTAAGTCCTGGCAATCGCAGCGAAGCGGTCGGCGCGGCGCATCTCTTCGTGAACGCGCCCCTGGCGCTGCAGCGCTTCTACGCCGTCGACAATCCTGCCATTTGCCATCAGAACGACGGCCTGTCTTAGTTCTTCATCTTTTTGGCGGACCACCTTATTCAACTGCGCAGTTTTCATTCCGGCTTTCTGGAGTTCTTCAAAGATCCGCCCTGCCTCCACCGATTGATGTTGCCGGACATCACCAATAAGGATGACTCGATCCCGGTTGTTCAAGCCGCTCAGAAATTTATGCATCTGAGCGGTCGAGGTCAGGCTGGATTCGTCCACAAAATAGAGCCTTTGTTTAGGTGACTGGTGATCCGATGCCTCCCGAAGCAAGTGCTTTTGAAGGGTAACGGACTGGACGCCCGATTCGTGTAGAGCATTTCGGGCACGAGAGGTGGGCGCCAACCCTCTTACCTCATACCCATGCTGCTCGGCAATTTCGCGAACGATTCCGAGGACCGTGGTCTTGCCGGTACCGGCGCCTCCCTGAACGCCCACAACACGGTCACTTGTATTAAGAAGTCCCTGGACAACTGCCTGCCGCCGCTCATTATTCCGCAGGATTTCAAATCGACTCACGTCAGCGTTCTCGACAATGGGCGCGACCTGGTTCTGCCCTGAAAGAACGCGCGCGATCACGTCGCGTTCCATCCGGATCATTGCCGGTGTGGTGTAACGGTGGCCGGGTGCATTCGGTCGCACATGGCTGACGGAAATTAGCTTTCGCTCGGATCGCTGCCTTACAAGCTCTTCCTCTACATCGCCTACGAGGACTCGGCCGTGCCCATACTTGAGGGCCTGCTCGATTACCCGATGCTCCTCAATCACGGCATTCCGTTCCGTCAACTTCCGAACCGCCGAGGAGACGGCTGCGGATGCTAGGGTGTCACGGTCTTCGTGCGATATGGTTTCGCCTACTCTGTTCGCCGCGGAAGCGACGACTGAATCCGCCTCATTTCCGAAGGCGTCGGCATGGGCGCGGTGGAGTTTCCTGAGTTCATCTGGCGTGATTTTGAGTTTTTCTTCTCGATTCTGGTGAGTGATGATGTCCTCGGCGCGGCGGCCTGTCAAACCCAACTCTTCAAGGCGCTGTTTGAGTTGTGCGTTCCTGAGGCTTTCGGCGACGAGATACTCCGGGCTGTAGCCCGCGATATCGGGCGCATCATTTCTCCCGCGAACGACTTCATATCCGAGCTTCCGTAGGTTGTTACCGAGTTCTGACTGATAGATTGCCGTCGCCATTGCTTGCGCACGGAAGAACTCATACGGCTGAAGGGATCGTTGCTGTCCATCAGCATCACTCGTCATATTGAAAACGATTGCGTGTGTATGGAGGTGCGGCGCCGGATAGCCGCCAACTGGCCTGGCCGTGTCGTGTTCAAAGGTCGCAGTTAACCATTTGCCAGTCGTCTGCGGCGGTGCATTGCCACCCATTCGTGCTTGGGTGTATCGCTCAAGGTAATCAAGTGTTCGGACAACCGCTTCGCGGTGAGCTTCGCGAACTCGATCATCATTCCCAACCAGCGCCGTCAGCGAAACGGTTTTCGGAGCGTTGAAGGTTAGATCCCATCCGGCCCGATGCGGTACCTCTTTACCTTCCCGCGTTAGATGCGTATCGCGATGCGCGATGAGCTGGAGCCCGGACGCCGGGTGTTGTCCGTCCGCTAAGCGATCGAAAGCGTCGGACTCGACTGGTCCGGCCAGGCCGAATTCAGCGGCAAGCTGCCCGTGCCAGTGTCCCTTTAGAGTTCCGGACTGTGAAAAGTAGGAATTGGAAGCAGCCGAATATTCAGTTTTGTAATATTCTTTGACTTTCGCGGGCGCGAGCGGCTTTGATGGATCGACCACGTATTGCCTCCTCAGTTAAATGCAGCCGCAGTGGCTACGCCAGCTTCGTGATCATCGGGTCTCGTTTGATGTGAGGCTTCCGGTTTCCCCGCCGGCTCGGGATCGAGCGGGCGAGTCTGCACATTGGGAATCATCCGCTCAATCAGCCCGGGAGCGAGAACCCGCTTCGGAGCAACTTGGAAAGCGATTTTGACTACCTTGCCGCTTGCGACGAAGTACCCAGTCAGGTCCTCCAGTTCCTGGATCTCGGATGGCAGCACTAGCGGCTCAATCACCCGCTCGGTGCTGTAAGTTCGATGGCGATTATTGAAGAGCGACGCTGGTTTCGACTCCTTCACGCGCTCCAATTGAACACTGCCGATCCGTTCGCTCAGGTGTTTTGATGCTCGCGACTCTTGTGTCCTGAGGATGAAGTTGTAGAACGGCTGGCTCAGCATCGTCTCGGCCTGTTTCCCGTAATTGGCGTCAATCTGTGCCATACCCTGAAATCCCACGACGATCGGGTTATCAGATTTACGCTGCCGCGTCAAGGCCTTCGGGAGTTGCGGTAGCCGTTGCAGCTCCTGAACTTCGTCCAGCACCAACCAGCACCGCTTCGCGTCGTCTGCTACATCATCGGCCTGAAGCTTCAAAATGAGCATGTCGAGCCAAAGCCCCTGTAGAGGTCGGAGAGCGTCGATGGTTTCCGAAGTCGACGTAACAAAAATCCACCCTTTACGTTTGCGCGCCCATTCGCGAATGGTAAATTTCTTCCGACCTTCCTGACTGGTAGGCATCATGCGAAGTGGTTTCCCCGCCTCGTTCAGTGTTCCGAGAATGCCAGCACGTTGCGGTGCCGCATTTTCAGTCATCGTGTGCGCGTGTTCCGTACCTTTCACGCGCTTGTCAATCTCTTCTGGGTGAGCCATCCAGTGCCCCAATTCGTTCACCGTGGGCCGATAGTAGGCCAGGAGGTACGCGAAGATTGCGCGCGTATGATTCAGGAAGAATTTTTGTTGGGTGGGCTCTTCCGGGAAGAGGCCGTTGGCAATCGGTGTTGCCTGCGGTTCGTCGTCTGCTTCTTCGCCAATAGCCCAGTAAGGACATCGGTCATCTTTTGGATTCAGAACGATGTCGCCGCGTGACTCGCGGAAAAACTCTTTCAGATATTCACGCTCGGGATCAAACACAATGGCGGTTTCATTCCGTTCCTCTACTTGATAAAGAATCGTACGGATAATTGTCGATTTCCCTGCGCCAGTGTCACCGGAGACCTGAACGTGTTGAGCTTCTTTCGACCGCCGCAAAACCAAGTCCGAACCGTTACGGCCTCTGAGGCGCTCAAGAATATTCCGCTTGTTTGTGAGTGGGAAACGGAGGCCCTCCCCCATCGTTTCGAGGTTGAATCTCCAACGGCTGATGATTCGCGGGCCTCGCAACCGCCGGCCATTGCGAGACTGCGACTCATGAGTCTGGTCAAGGATCAGGCCCACGCAAAGAAGTACGAACAATGTCGACCCAAAGGAAACGAACGCCCCTTCGAAGAGTTCCGGAATAGAACGCCCTCGATAAATGACGCCTCGCAGATTCCGGTAAAGAACCTGTGGCGGCACGTTAAACGCCGATCCGTCCGGCATCACGAACTTACGTGTTTGGACGTGGACATGTCTTCCAAACGACGGGAGCGGTGGAACCAAACTCCACGCCGCGCTCTTGGCATAAACCGAAAACAACTTGCCCTGGTTTCCTGGCATAAGCTTCACTGTTGCCCAGCAATAGAGAACGCCGAGAATCAGCGAAAGAAGAAGAGCCGCACTGGACCAAAGCGGCGGCCGGCGAGGCCAGGCTGGAGTTGCACTTAATATATTCATGGATGTTCTTGGGTTCCTCTCTGTTCGGTAACGAGCTTCGGGTCAATCTCCTGAGGGATATTCAAGGTCTCGCGGATGCGACGATCCGCCATGGCGTATTTGCGGTACTCCGTGTCTGACACGAGACTGTCGAGCGCAGCCTGAGACAGTTCCTTTCCACCGCGTCTGGACTCGGTGTAGAGGGCGAGAACGATTCTCCTCATGGCCAAGAACTCGGCCATCATGGTCCGAGTCACCGGGTCCACATTCAGTGCTCCAATGAGCTTTCGTCTACCCCATTCGCTGACGGTGAGACCCTCTGTGGCCGCGCGATGGCGGATCGCCTGAAGCTCATCGGCGGTGACTTTTACGTTCGCGCAAGCCGTGAGCGAGCGCGGATTCCGCTGCTTTGACATAGAGCGTAGACTCTCAACATCTGGCGGTTTTGGCCGGAGTCACCGATGTGACCCTGTACCGGCCAAGACCAACAAATGAAACAGACGCGCTCGATGCCCACCCTGCAAGGGGTGGGCTGTCATAAAAGACATGTCGGCGCAGCCGACAATTCCACCCGGTACCGGGATGCCTCTTGCGAAAACACCGGGAACTCCCAACCCACGAACTATTTCTGCCCGTTTTCGTGCACTGCAATATCGCGTCACTTCGGTGCTGAGTTTCGATTTAATAACGCAATTCATTTCAATTGGTCGTCCTCTCTCCAAACGGAACAGAACCGGCCGTATTCTGTCCCGGCTGGACGTAACTGCTTACCAAACACTCATAGACATTCCGACGTTTTGCTGCTTTCGGATCTGCTGATCTTGGCGATCCCGCTCGGCCTGAACTGCCGGATCTGGCGCTGCCGTTTGCTGTGCAGCTTGCGCCTGTTGCTGCACAGCATTGCTCGCATTCTGTTCAGCCACAACCCGCGCGGACTGATCATTCGCATTTCCATCCGCCAACATCGTGTTTTCGTACTGATTTGCTGGCATTCTATTCACCTCCTTTCTCGGCTACATGCCCAAACGAATACTGAATTCATTTACGCGGCGCGCGGTTGCGGCTTCGGCTTTCTACCACGCTTCGCCGGGGCCGCTTCTGCAACTGCCAATTGGAATTTCTGGGCATTCTTATCCCAGAAAACCTTCCAATCTCCATCTCCCTTGATGGCAGCGCCGAAAGCTTCGGTGATCACATGACCAACAGTCGACGGGCTCTGCTCGTTCAGGTATGAGCCATACGCGACGATTTGGGCGTAAACATCTGTTCGCAATCGAATTGAATAAGTTTCGATAGGGGTTTTATCTTCCGCTGCTAGTTTGGGCAAAGCAGCCTCCTTTCATGGGGAATTCATGCACCGTTGCTGACTCAAATCGGTATAGCCGCTCCACTTCGAACACATGGCTCGACGTGTTATAGCCGAGAACTCTTAACAACTCTGTTACACGCCTGGCCCCGTCACTATTCCGATTAACCTGCAGAACGTAATGCAGAGCATCCGCCGTTTGCGACCGGACAAATTGATGGTCCAGGTTAGAGCGTGCCGAGAGAGCTAAATCAGCAATTCGATTCAAAGCCGATAGGGCTGAGTCGGCGTGGGTGGTCGTCATTGAGCCGCTGTGCCCGGTATTCATCGCCTGCAACATGTCGTATGCAGAATGGTCCCGAACCTCGCCGACAATAATGCGGTCGGGCCGATGCCGGAGCGCCGCTGTGACAAGATGTGCGACGGTAACGGCTGGGCGGCCAGGAAGCTCGTCGATAGCTTCCCACCGAACTGCATTTGCGTGATTGACCTGTAATTCAATCGGCTTTTCAATCACGATCAGGCGATCTCCTTCCGGAATATGCGCGGCAAATGCATTCAACATTGTCGATTTACCAGAGCCGGTTCCGCCGCTGATCAGGACGTTACGTCGCGCAAGGATTGCCTGGACGAGAATGTCTCGGACGGTCGTGGGCAAACTTCCCAATTGAACAAGCTCAGTTGTGGTAAACCAGCGATTGAATTTGCGAATCGTAAGCGTCGGCCCGTGCGGACTGCAAGGAGAATAGACGGCGCCCACACGGGAACCATTAGGAAGCCGAAGATCTTGAATCGGGTCCTTCTCGGTGATGTCCCGGCCCAAAACCCGCGCGATTTGTTCGATAACGGCGTTGATGTGGTCTCGCTCCATTCGCAATCCTTGGACCACACTCATTAAGCCATCGCGCTCCACAAAAACGTTGCGGTCGCCGTTGATGCACAAATCCGAAATATGTTCATCCAGCAACAGATCTTGAATCTGGCTTGGAAAGAAAGGAAGAATGAGGTCGAAACTCATATTCGGCAAATTCTTACTGGGCTGCCCTCGCTTCGTGCAAATCTGTGATGATCAGACCTAGCGGATTGAACGTCGCAAACTGAGGGAAATTAACAGATCGCTTCGATACCTCGTCAGGATTGAGATAGAAAGTCACGGTCATCTGCCAGTGCTCCTTCCGTGGCGTCCCGCTGGAAAACACTTTCTGGCAATCTATGATTGCGGTGCCTGAATACACGGCGGCGTTGCGAATACGTTCTTTGCCAAGCGACGTGAAGACCACGTTGTTAACGGTCAGATCGTTTTCATCCATTTGGCCTGCAATCACCTTTGCAATCGTGCGATTTCGGACATCATCCGCCATCAATTGGTTGGCGAGCTGGTCGCTCAGGAAATAGAAATTCCTGGGATACGTCTTGGCGACGGTGTCCCGCAATCTTGCATACCGATCCGTTGCCCATTCGGTCAGGAAAGTACGGATCTCGCCTTCTCGCGGCGAATAGTCGAGGTCGTTGTATGAAATGGGTGCCGCTTGTCCCATCTCGTTTATCCGAATGTACCGGTAGACGACGTGCTTGTCGGCCAAGTGCAGTAACCCGAGCGTTTCGAGTAGCACTGTGGCGGCAAGCACATATATGAGTGCCCGCATGATTCGGCGTTCGGTGTAATGCGAGGTGTAAATTTCAGTGGCAACGATGTCGGCATGCACCATTTCGTTTTTCATTTGTAAAGGCCTCCTACGCCAGAAGAGCTGCCTCGGCTGCAGCGGTGATTAAGCCGCTAACGGCAGAAGTGAATCCTTGCGCCGCGGCCCCAACTCCGCCGAAAAGCATGCTTGTAATCATGGGAATCTTGAACATCCCCCAGAAAAAAGCGCCGGTCAGCATGATGAGCGTCCCGAAAATTGCCAACCAATGGCCAATGCTGTAATCGCCGGCGACAGTGTTATCGAAAAAGCCGACCAACACGTTCAGCCAAATGAAAGAAAAGCCGGCTGACACGGCCCGGTAAAACGAAAATACGATTAACCCGTCCAGCCACCCCCAGAATTTCGAGGAGAAATTCTTCGTCATGTATAGGGGAATAGCCAGAGGTCCGAAAAGTGAAAACAATCCGTACGCAACCCAGCCAAAGGCGTCAACGGCAAACATGGCAAGGTCGATGAGAGCCATGTTGACCATCACGCCGAAATAGACGATAACTCCGATCAGGTCCAGGCCGACCGGCCTCTCACTGCTGTCGCCAACTTTGCGCACTCGGGTCAGGAAATCATTCATGATGTTCTGATCTAAGGTGGAAGCGATTGCCTGTGCCACGCTCGCAAACAGGTTGTGCAAACTGATCCCGGTTCCGGGAAACGGATTGAAATAGTAGTGCAGCATCAGAGAGCAGGCAAACAATTTGAAGAAGAAAACAAAAAGATCGCCGATCGTGAAATTCACCGGTCGATAGCCGATCACCATATGGGCGAGATTCCATCGGACGACCATCGCAATCAGAGCCATTAAAGCGATGAAATTTAATTCCGTCACCCCCATGTCCACCAATGCATCGCCGTGCGTCGTCGTCAACGCGTCTACCTGCGAGGTGACGCTCTGCAGCCAATTGGTGCCTGTGGCCGGAGGCGCTGCGGCCA
>DAISJE010000142.1:0-9300 GCA_036821665.1 Bryobacteraceae bacterium
TCCCCTGCTCCGCCGGCGGTCGCCTTGGCGATGCCGAAGTCGATGACCTTGGGCACGGGGCGGCCATCACGATCCGTCACCAGGATGTTGGAGGGCTTCAGATCGCGATGAATGATGGCTTTCTGATGCGCGTGTTGCACGCCCTCACACACTCGAACAAATAGCTCCAAGCGCTCGCGAATCGTCATCCTATGTTGATCGCAATATTTCGTAATGGGAACACCGATGATGTACTCCATAACGAAGTATGGGCGGCCTTGCGGCGTCGCGCCGGCATCGAACACTTTGGCAATGCTGGGGTGGTTCATAAGCGCCAGCGCCTGCTGCTCGGAGCGAAAACGCGCCACAACCTCACCGGTATCCATGCCGGCTTTGATCAGCTTCAGGGCGACACGGCGGCGCAGGGGATGAACCTGTTCTGCGAGCCATACTTCGCCCATGCCGCCGGAGCCGATTGGCTCGATCAACTTATATCCGCCGATGAGAACTTCTGCTTGCCAGGTGGCGGTGTGCGCTGAATCCGCTGCTGGGCCGTCGGACACGGCAGACATACCCAGGCTCGCGACTGCGCTGCCCGGATCTCGCTGATCGTTTCCTACAAATTCCTGAGACGGCACGGCTGAGACGCCTCGTTATGAGGTCTGAATTGTAACTCAACAGCATGCACATTGAAGCAACTTTTATTGCGCTTTTATCAAATTCTCCTTCACACTGACAACGATTCCCGTAAGATGTGAGATCCTCGACCTGATGCAGTCTGGGCCGAAAGCGGGTGGTCCGGATGAGGCGCGTGAGCTTTTCCCGGAGACGTCTTGGACGCTACTCGCGAAGACCCGTCAGGACTGTCTTGAAGGAGCCCGCGCGCGAGAAGCATTCGTGCAACGGTACTACCGGCCCGTCCGCGAATTTCTTCTCGTCCTCCTCCATGACGCCGAAAAGGCAGAGGAATTATCGCAGGAGTTCTTCACCAAGCTCAGCGCTCCGGGAGGGCTATTGGAGCGCGCGAACCCTGAAAAAGGAAGTTTTCGTAATTACCTGAAGCGGGCTCTACGAAACCTCGTGGCCGATTATTATCGCCGCAATCGAAATGAATCGTTTGAAACGCATCCCGATCAGGCAGGTCCAGCAGGTTGGGATGTTTTGCAGCTAGGCCGGTTTCCCGACGCGGAGGCCGCATTTCATCGTGTATGGGTAACTGATACTTTGGCAGAGGCGCTGACTCGGGTTCGAGCTCTTTGCCGCGAGCGGAAGCAGGAGGTACATCTCCAATTGTTCGTTGCGCGCTATCTCAGTGAAGCGGAATTTGCGCCTTCTTGGGAGGAACTGGGCGCTCGCTATGGGCTGGATCAGAAGACGGCGCGCGACCGAGCCGACACGGCAGTCCGTCATTTTCGCTTCGTTTTGCGCCGTATGCTCCGCAACGAAATTAGCCTTCCCCACATTAGCCGGCAACTAACAGAGGCTGCAATCGACCGGGAGATTAGGGAACTGCTTTCGCCGCTCAAGGACTAATCATGCCGGATGCCGAAATTTCGATCCTGAACCGCTGTACCGGCCGGCAGCTCAAGGAATTACTTTCATTAGCTTCGGGCACCCCGAAAGAGCCGCGGGATTGGTTTCTGGAGATTGGAAACCTGGAAGAACTTGAGCACCTCCTCGGCGAGATATGCGCCGGCACCGCGTATTCGGGAATTGCTCTTCTGCAGACAGCCTGCTCGCCTGATGCGTCAGTAGAGGTTCTGATCGAAGTAAAAAATACTGCTAAGCGTCTGGCTGCTGCGGCTGTCACGCCCGCTCAGAAAGCTGCCACCGCGCTGCTCTATCACATATCGGTTGCATCCGCATTGGGGCATCATGGACGGAACATCTCTTCAAAAAATCCCGCCGAACGACTGCTTCTCTATCGGGAATTGGCGGCGGATCTATCCGACCGCGAATTAGCAGCCATCTTCGAAAAGGCTGTCGCTATTTCTTTCGGCACGCCCTCTTCCGATTAATTTTTCTGCCGTATTCGGATTGGCTGTCCGTATGGGAAATCAGGAGAGATTTCCATGAAGAACGTAAGATGGCCTCTGATTATTGCTGGCTGCATACTTGTGAGTTTGGCGTCGCGGGCGCTGGGTCTGGAACTCCAGCTCGGCGAAACGGAAACCGGTTCGATCAGTTTGCCGGGTCAGGCCGGCAGCTATACTTTCGGCGCCAACGCGGGAGAGGTGGTCGATTTTGCCGCCACGACCACGAGCGGCGCTCTCAGCCCGAAACTGCAGCTTTACGATTCGCATGGAAAGCTAATCGCCACCGCCTACAACGGATACTGTCAGGGCTCTTCTATCGAGATGAATACCGTCCTGCTTACAGAAACCAACGTTTATACGTTGGATATTAGTGACTGCTCTGGAACAAACACCGGCAAGTACGCGCTTTATGGCCAGAGCACAAATCACCCGATGGACGCTAAGAGTTTACCCTTCGCTGAGACACAAGCAGGCAACATCGGTTCGGCAGCGCAGAGTAATACGTACACTTTCGAGGCCAACGTTAACGATGAGATTGACTTCACCGTGACAACCACAAACGGGAGTCTCAGTCCGAAAATCCGGCTTTACAGCGGCTCCAATGGAACACTGGTCGACCAGGCATGGAACGGATACTGCCAGGGTTCGACGCTCGAAATGAATACAGTCAAGATTCCGGCAACCGGCACGTATACGGTGCTCGTCGGCGATTGTTCGGACACGAACACGGGCGAATACGAGATCTATGCTCAGCGGACAAATCATCCATCCAATCCCGCGAGTCTTCCGTTGGGTGAAACCCAGAGCGGTGAAATCCGTGTGGCGGGACAGAACAACACGTATACGTTCGTCGCCAACGCTAATGATGAGATCGACTTTACGATGACGACCACAAGTGGGAGCCTCAGTCCAAAGATCCGAATATACGAGCCTAACGGGACACCGCTCACTCAGGGGTGGAACGGATACTGTCAAGGTTCAACGCTTGAACTGAATACCGTTCAGATTCCTACGACTGGAACTTACACTGTGCTCGTCGGTGACTGCTCGGACACGAACACCGGCAGCTACAATCTTTACGCGCAGCGGACGAACAATCCATCTGGAGCCGCGATCCTTCCGTTCGGTCCAGGGCAAAACAACCTGATCGGTTTAGCCGCCCAAAGTATCACGTACATTTTCAGCGGCAGCCAGAACGAGGTCATCGACTTTACTATGACGACTACCAGCGGCGCTCTCAGTCCGAAAATCCGGCTTTATAAGCCCGATGGAACACTGCTCGATCAGGCCTGGAATGGATACTGCCAGGGTGCAACGCTTGAAATGAACACAGTGAAGCTTCCGGTGACCGGAACCTACATCTTGCTCGTCGGCGATTGTTCCGACACGCAAATCGGGAATTACGCCATTTACGCGCAGAGTGTGAATATGCCGTTCGGCCCCGCTCCGGTTCGCTGGGGCCAGGTACAGAGTAGTGACATCGGCTCGGCGGCACTGAGCAACACCTACGTTTTCAAGGGAGTCTCAAACAACTCCATCAATCTAACAATGGTAGCGACCGGCGCCGTCAGTCCGAAAATCCGGATTTACAATCCTGATGGAACCCTGCTCTCCCAAGCGTGGAACGGATACTGTCAGGGTTCTACCGTCGCACTCAACTCAGTTATGCTTCCCCAGGACGGCGATTACACCATACTCGTCGGCGACTGCTCGGATACGAACACAGGCAAATACGATCTTTCGTCTCAATGCTTCGGCGCATGCCCTGCGATGCCGGCAATCACTTGGACGCCACCGGCAGCTATCACTTACTGCACGGCGCTAAGTGCGACGCAGCTCAACGCGAGTGCGAACATTGCCGGACACTTTACTTATTTACCCACCTCTGGTTCGGTGCTGAGTCTCGGGCCACACAATCTCTCAACTACGTTCACGCCAAACAATACGGCGCAATACGCAAACGCCAGAGATTTCGTGCAGTTAACGGTCAAACGGGCGCCCAGTTCTACTTTGCTCACTACATCCGCGGACCCAACCACATTTGGTGAGCCCGTTACCTTTACCGCTACAGTCAAACCGAGCGGCTGCGGGGCAGCCGGCACGGTCACCTTCATGAATGGGACCTCCGCTTTGGGCACGGTTGTGCTCAGCAGTGGGGTTGCGAAATTGACAACTTCTACATTATTTGCTGGCAGCTACACCATTACGGCGATTTACGGAGGCAGCCCCGAGTTTTTCGGCAGCACGTCAGCAGCAGTGACGCAGAATGTGCGGAAGGCCCCCACTTCGACCTCGGCCCGCGCATCACAGAATCCTTCGAAGGCCGGTCAGCCGGTGACATTTACTGCAACGGTTACCTCGACAGTGGGGATCCCGCATGGCTCCGTCACTTTCAAAAACGGAACCTTCACCTGGGGAACCGTCGCGCTGATCAACGGAAAAGCGAGCTTCACGGTATCAATGCAGTCGAAAGGCAGTCATTCGATCACGGCAGAGTACGGGGGAGGCATCAATTTCCTGGGGAGCACGTCGCCCGTTCTGATTCACGTAGTGGATTAGCCGGTAAGATACTGGGAGAGTGCACCGGCATCTACTTCACAATGGCGATATTCGGCCGTCCGGCGAAGCGCTGATTTCTCCCGGTCAAGTCGGATTCATGAACGGGTGGGGGATCTTCAGCACCCTTCGCGTATCGGACGGCGTCCTCTTCGCCTTCGAACGGCATTATCGCCGCCTGAAGCACGATGCGGAACTGATGCACGTTGCCTTTGACATCACGCCGGAGCATCTCGAATCCGCGCTGCTCCGGCTAGTCGAGGCCAATCAGGCATGGAATGCAACGCTCCGAGTTGCGATAGTCCGCAATAAAGGCGGAGTCTTCGAAGGTCCGCAGATCTCACGCGATGCGGATCTTGTCGCCTTCACGGCGGATTTAACCGACTGGGGCGAAGGCGTCCGGCTCACGTACGTTCCGCACGGAAGGTTCGGTGCATCCCCATTCGCGGGAACGAAAGTGACATCCTGGGCCCAGAACCTGACCTGGTATGAAGAAGCCCACCAGCGCGGCTTTGACGAAGTCATCCTGCTGAATGAAAACGGCCAGATCAGCGAATGCACGTCCGCCAATATTTTCGTGATTCGGGAAAATAGCGTCTGGACTCCTCCACTAGGCACCTCCGGCTGCCTTCCCGGCGTGACACGCGCAGTTCTGCTCGAGGAGATTCAAGTGCGCGGGCTTTCTATAATCGAGCGCGAATTTGGCCCGTCCGAATTGGAAGAGAGCGACCAAGTGTTCATCACGTCGACGACACGCGATCTCTTACCTGTGCTCTCGGCTGACGGAGCAGCGCTACACCAGGACCACATGATTCTCGCTGCTCTCCAGCAGGCCTTCGTACAATACCGAATGTTATATACGGCGCGTCACGCAAAGAGAAAAGAACCGCTGCCGGTATGAACCGCTCCTCATTCCGTTGCGAAGCTTGCGGCAGCCGGAATATCCGGCGCTCGCGACGAAGGTCGTTTACGGAAATGGCCAAAATGAGCTTGGGCCAGTACCCGTTTCGTTGCCTGGATTGCCACCGTCGCTTCTGGCTGAATATATGGCTCTTTTCGAATCTAAAATATGCGAAATGTCCCTGCTGCCTGGGCCTGGAATTGACGACATGGCCTGCCACACGCCGCGTGCGGCTCCGCCATCAGATTTTAGTAATGTTCGGAGCGCATCGATACCGCTGTTCCGGATGCCGCAAGAATTTCCTTAGCTTCCTACCGCGCCAGAACGCCCTGACTCGGCCGTAAATACCTCGGAAACGCAAAAAGTAGCTTTCTTCAGACCGTTACTCCCGATGTCGCCGTGCTTTTCAGATGTGAAAGGACCAGCAGACAACCCACCTGTTCGCCGATCGTGCTCAACATCTCCATATCGCCGCCGGAGTGAACCTTCGGCTCGCGATTCTGAACGTTAATGACGCCGACGACCTTGTTCTGCGAAATGATCGGCACAGAAAGAAACGCCTCAAACGTATCCTGAGGTAAGTCTTTGAAAAATTTAAATCTTGGATCGTTATAGGCCTCGCGCGAAATCGCCAGCAGGCGCCTCTCTCGCGCCACCCAGCCCGTAAGTCCTTCGCTCAGCCGCAGGCGCACTTTCCCAATACTCTGCCGGTTCGGATCGCCGGTTGCATACAGCACAAGCTCTCCGTTTTCAACCAGATAAATCAAGCACGAATCGCAATTCAGGAAATCGCGAACCAGCCCGACGATCTCATGCAGCACGTCATCCAGTTCGAGATCTCGTGCCATGAGCCGGCTGACTCGTTGAAACAGCCCAAGCTGCTGTTCTGCCCGCTCGAGGCGAGCTTCCAGGTCCTTCGTTTTCGACACGACGTCTCAATTATCACAAAACTCAAGACTTTCTACGATATTCCCCGACTATAGTAAGTACTCCTGTAATGTACGGAGTATGCTCCTTTTCGGCGAGTAGTACCATGAATGGAGCAAATTCGAGGAGACCACCTTTGCATGTGGAGTAAACGGAAAGAAGACGAGCTGCCGCAACGGCCGGAGAGGACGGGTCCATTCACAACACCTTCCGCCCCTGGGGTGGAACCACAGAGGAAAGAGAGCAACACAATGTCATCGCCAACTAGAACTTTCGAACCCGAGCCCGCAACACGCGGCGGTTCTGCCGCTTTAGGGAAAAACGTCACGGTAAAGGGCCAGATTTTCGCCCGTGAAGACCTGACCATTGACGGAGAGGTGGAAGGCACTGTTGAGTGCCATGAGCATCGCCTCACAATCGGGCCTAACGCTCGCGTCCAGGCGGGGTTGAAGGCTCGCGAAATCATCATTCAGGGATCAATCCAGGGCAATGTCGATGCGACCGATAAGATCGACATCAAGAAAGAAGCCAAACTCGTCGGCGATATCAAAACAAGCCGTATCGTCATCGAAGATGGTGCATATTTTAAGGGCAGTATCGATATTTCGAAGGGAACAGCCGCCAAGCAAACACCGGCAGCCACCGCTCCTGCCCAGCCGAGTTCATCTGCGGCAACAAATTCGTCTATTCCAACCCCCGCTGCAACCGGGAGCCGTTAGCTTAATCTAGAGTAGAGAGACCGTACGCAAACGTGTTCGTCTGCGGGTCTCTCCGCCTCGCGACCGGGTAATTACTGTCTGGGGCTCCTTTTTGGATTGATATGAAATTTGGCGTTGCCAAGGGAGTCGCTCAGAAGACGGCCGGCAAGGAGTCCGGACTTGGCCAAACGCGTCAGAGCGCGGGTTTCGAGCAGTTCTGCTCCGTGCTGAAGACCTCCGAGAACCTTTCAATTCTCGATATGGCCGGGGCGAGCCAGGCAAATATCAGCTTCATCACCGAGTTTGGGCACCGCATCTCATCGGACGATATTGTCGGAACGATGCAGCAAATTTTCGGCAATGATTTTTTCGAGAGCCAGCAGGCGGCCGGCACGGCACATCGATTCCTCGAACAGACGCTTACGTTTCCCGAACAGTTCTTCGATGGCGCCCTGGTCTGGGATGCGCTGCAATTCCTTGCCCCACCCGTGCTCGAGGAGGCTGTCGCACGCTTGCTGCGTGTGATGCGCCCCGGTGGCATTATCCTGGCTTTCTTCAATTCCGACGAGAAGGCCACCCGGATTCCCATTTACAACTACCGCATCCAGGATTCAAAGACGCTCCTGCAAATTCCTCGTGGCGGGTCGCAACCCGCTCAGTATTTCAACAATCGGTCACTAGAGAAACTTTTCGAACGAGCATCTTCTCTGAAGTTCTTCCTCACGCGGGATAGTCTGCGTGAAGTGATTGTGCGGAAATAAGGCCTACTGATTTGGCGATTCCAAGAGGCTCGATTTGAATAGTCAGCCGATTGGGAAGTCAACTCTTCCTCCCTATAATCGTCTGTTATGCGAATCAATCTCGGGTTGCTCCTCTTGACCTTGGCGATGGGGGCAGCCGCTCAGCAGTACGATATCGTGATTTCGCGCGGCCGCGTCATGGATCCCGAAACAAAACTGGACGCTGTGCGCGATGTCGGTATTCAAGGCGGCAAAATTGCCGCCATCTCCGAGTCGCCGCTCTCCGGAAAAACAACCGTGGATGCGCACGGCCTGGTTGTGACTGCCGGTTTCATCGATTTGCATCAGCACGGCCAAACCGAAGAAAATTACCGTTACAAAGCGCGTGACGGCGTTACAACAGCTCTGGAATTGGAAGTAGGCGTGTCGCCGGTTGATGCCTGGTATGCGGAGCGTGAAGGCAAATCGCTGATCAACTTTGGCGCTACGGTCGGGCATATTCCAGTACGCATGGCCGTCATGCACGACACAGGCACGTTCCTACCGCGTGATCGCGCTGTAGATACGGTCGCCACTCCCGAGCAGTTAGACGAAATCCTTTCGCTGCTGCGGCGCGGACTCGATGAAGGGGCACTCGGCATCGGCTTTGGAATCGCGTATGTTCCGGGCGCTACGCGCGATGAGATATTTCAAGCTTTTCAATTGGCAGCAGAGCGGAAGGTGCCGGTCTATGTTCATTTACGCAGCGCAGGTCCGGTCGAACCGGGCGGCATCGATGCGCTGCAGGAGGCGATGGCAGATGCCGCCGGTAGCGGCGCAATTCTGCACGTCGTTCACATCACGAGCACAGAGCTGCGCCAGACGCCCGTGGCGCTTTCAATGATTCACGGCGCTCATCGTCACGGTCTGGACTTCACAACCGAAGCGTATCCATACACAGCGGGGATGACAGATATAAGCTCCGCGATTTTCTCGCCAGGCTGGCAGCAACGCAATGGCGGAATCACCTATAAGGACCTGCAATGGGCAGCAACCGGCGAACGCCTCACCGCCGAAACATTCGCAAAATACCGCAAGCAGGGCGGTATGGTAGCGATCCATTGCATTCCGGAAGAGGTTGTGAGGGAAGCAATGGCCGATCCGGAAGTCATGATCGCTAGCGATGGCATTTTGAGCCATGGCAAAGGGCATCCCCGCGCAGCGGGCAGTTATGCGCGCGTCCTGGGCAAGTATGTACGCGAAGAGCATGTGCTGCCTCTGATGGACGCTCTTCGCAAGATGAGTCTGCTACCGGCGGAGATGCTGAACCTTCCGAACAAAGGCAGGCTACAGGTGGGCGCAGATGCCGACATAACCGTTTTCGATCCGGAACGCGTTATCGATAAGGCGACTTTCGAGAAGCCGGCTCAATACTCGGAAGGAATTCCGTACGTGATGGTCAACGGAGTCTGGGTCGTGAAGAA
>DAISJE010000143.1:0-9194 GCA_036821665.1 Bryobacteraceae bacterium
TCTTTCCGCTGGGCTGCAGCCGATAATTCGGAACCGCCAGAATTGTCTCCTCTAAATGCTTCTGATCCTTATCGAAGATCTGAACAATATGGCGGTCGGAAGCAGAGTCCATCAGCTTCCAGACGTAAGTGCCCGGATCAAGAACTTTGCTACCGGCGATAATCGGTTGGTTAACTGTAACAATGGTCATTTTGTTCCATTGATCCGCGTGAGCTTTCGGGACAAAAGAAGTGGCAATCAAACCAGCTCCCGTGAGCGCCAGCGCGCCAATCATAAATGACCGAACATTCAGACTCATTCTTAGTTCCTCCAAACCAAACTAGTAGTCGCGTCTACTGCGCGACTTTGGCGGGCTGATTGCGTACTCTCTGCATCGCCCTTTCACTATTTCTCTTGCATGTCATGTGCCACGACGCGCACCTTCTTACCTTCAACACTATAGAGACGTAACAGCGTTTTTACACGGTGCAAAAACTACTCGCGACCCCGTGGAACTCCTGGTTTTGTGGCTAGACGACAAGCATTAGGCCGCACGCATTTCGCTTGACGTTCGCTAGAGTAACGATATGACTCGACAGGAAGACGGTCCCATTACTCTCGCGATTGATGTCGGTGGTACTGGCGTGAAAGTCATGCTGCTGAATGCTTCGGGAAAACCGATTTCCGAGCGGCAGCGCGCCGAGACGCCGCAACCGGCTACTCCGGACGCAGTTCTGCAAGTGCTCGACACTCTGATTAAGAGCCTGCCTGGGTTCGACAGAGTTTCCGTCGGCTTTCCCGGGGTGGTGAAGCATGGAGCGACGCTTACAGCGCACAATTTGGATTCGCAATGGATTGGGTTCGATTTGCAGAAGGTGCTGACACGCCGCTTGAAAAGGCCGGTGCGTGTCGCCAACGATTCCGCAGTGCAGGGATTCGCCGCTATACGAGGTAAAGGCGTGGAGCTGGTTGTTACTCTTGGCACCGGATTTGGATCCTCTCTTTTTACGGATGGGCATCTTGTCCCGGGATTGGAACTTGCCCATCATCCCTGGCGTAAGCGCACTTACGAAGATTACTTAGGTAAACGCGGGCTCGAGAAATACGGACGCAAGCGTTGGAACAAGTATTTAGAAAAGGCGATCGCGCAACTCGAAGCGCTATTTAACTACGATCAGCTTTATATCGGTGGTGGTAATGCGATGAAAATCGATTTCGGCCTGCCAAAGCACGTCACACGCGTTCCGAATGAAGATGGCTTGCTTGGCGGCGTAGCTCTCTGGCGCTAATCACGGCTCAAAATCGAGCCCACACGGAGCTGCTAAATCGATTCAGCGTGATCCATCGCTCGCCCAAAGTCGTCCGCACCGCGATCTGATTAAACGAAGGCAGCCTCGCTTCTTCAACAGAGAAATTAGCCGCAAAGTTCAGATGTCTCGTTAGTCTTGCCTGCCCCAATGGTCCGGGAAACGGCGGTCTCGGATCATTGAAGGTTGCAGTTGTCAACCGAACAGGCTGAAACCATGCTTTTCTCCACGCGGCAATGTGTGCACGATTGAAGGCTTTTCGTGAATGCACCATCGATAGTTGAGCGTCGGCAATCACGCGCGAGACGCTTGTCGAGATAACGGGAAGCCGAGGCTCGTTGGAAACTGAGATTGCGGAAGAAAGTCGCGGGGCTAACGGAGTGGGCGCTTTCATTCGTAGAACCTGGCCGCATATCAGCCCAAAACAAAGTAAAGCGCACGCGATTCCCACTGCGGTTCTCATACGCCATGCGTTCATCGACAGTAGCCGAAATGGATGAGCCGCGCCGTTTGTTGCCGGTTTCCATTCGAAGTCGCGTAGCGCCGAATGCGCGGCAAGGCATTCGCGGCAAATTTCGCATTCAGCCAGGTGTGCGAATACGAGTTCGCGCCGGGGCGCGCTGAGCGCCTGTTCACCCAATGCAGCGAGGGTATCGGCATCCAGGTGCTCTCCGGCATTCGGCGGCATTTGGTGTGCGTACAATTCCGGCTGGCTCATTCTTTTTACTCTCGAACCAGATCTATATCTGAAAACAGATGCCCGCGTACATCGAAGGACACATTGCGTACATCGGTTCGCAATAGCTCCTCAATTTGCGGCTTCGCCATGCCCTGCCGTCGAAGGCTACGCGTGATGCCGTTTCGCAACTCGCACAATGTCTGGTTGACCCGTCTACTGACAGTTGATTCGTGCACACCGAGCGTCCGCGCAATTTCAGCAAGCGTCCTATTGTCGAAAAAGTAAGCCGCCAATAAGTAGCGCTTTTCGGGATCGCAGTGCAAGAAGGCTTCTTTAATTGCTTCATTTAGGCGTACATCTGCAATATTTATTTCCGCTGCTTCGCTGATGCAAAAAGATTTCAGGGATTCGAGATGACGGTCAAGACTCACGGTGCGCTGCTCGGATCGGTACCGGTCAACGTAGGTGTGACTGAGAACGGCTTTTAGCCAGCCATCGAGCGAGCCACGTCCGGTGTAAGAGGCCAGTTTCGAACGTCGCGTCCCGGTGGCTGCGGACGCGCAGCCAAACAGATCTCCCGACAGGGAATCGACGAGCTCGCCAGCCACGGATTCGTCCCTGGCAAGCACCAGCGCCGCCGCGTAGAGCCTATTCCGGTAGCGATGCAGAAAGCGATCCCAAGCTACTGCGCTTCCCCGGCTGCACGCCTGTGCCAAGGCAAGATCCTTGATATGCAATTTCTTGCAAAAATCGGCAACTTGCGATTTGCGTACGCCTGGTCCGAATTCGTTGCGGCCAAGATCGAGCAGGCATTGAGTGAAATCGACGAAGCTGAGTCCGACTTCTTCGCCTTCCGCGGTTTTGTAGAGTTCCAGGAAGCAGTCCGGGTACACAGCTAAGCCTCAGACGCTTTGACGCCGCGATTTCGTTACAGGCATGAAATAAAAACTGCAAGAATTGCGCCGGGCTCCGTCCTTCCTATGCTAACGGGCTCTTGAAATGAATAGGAACGAGGCGTTTCGTGTACTTGCAACTATTACTTTGAGCATTTTGCTTGCCGTGGGGGCACACGCCCAGCAAGTTTCCACCAAAATCGCCATTGTCAATATGCGGGCGGCTATCTTGGGCACCAAGGACGGCCAGAAGGCTTCGCAAGACTTAATGGCTAAGGCCGATCCGAAGCGAAAGGAATTCGCAACCCGCCAGAACGAAATCACGCAGCTTGAGCAGCAGCTACAGAAGTCGGAAACCGTGATGAGCGACGACAAAAAAGAAGAACTGGCGCGTTCGATTGACGAGAAGAAAAAACGCCTCCAGAGAGATACCGAGGATGCCGAGGAAGAGCTGCAAGACGAACAGCAAAAGCTGCTGCAGGGGCTCGCACAGCGTATGTCGGCGATTGTCGACAAATACGCCAAAGATAACGGCTACGCACTCGTTATTGAAACCAGTAATCCGAGCACGCCCGTCGTTTATGCCTCGAGTCAGGTCGATATTACGAAGGAGATGATTGCGCTCTACGATAAGGCTGCCGCCAACGGATCTTCTGCAGCAAACCCTTCAACTCCGGCCCACGCATCACCGTGACCTCACTTTGGGATCGGGCATGCCCGACCCCTACTTGGCGAGGTACGGCCACTTTGGAATGAAATGGTAATGGTAGTGGAAAACCAAAATCGCCAACACGATACCCACGGCGACAATTACGCCGCCGATAGCCATTAACACCTTACCCCACGGGAACTTTCTGTTTTCACGCTTCAGAACAAGTAAGTAACTTACAAAAACACCGACAAAGAACAGCAGCACCATCGGCACCGCAAACAACATCATGTTGAAGATGTCAGGTGTAGGAGTTACGACGGCCGCAATGATCGTGATGGCTAAGATCGCATAGCGGCTGTGCTTGATTAAAAAGCGTGGAGATGCCAGACGCAGCAGGGTGAGGAAGAAGATAAGGACCGGCATCTCGAAGACCAGCCCAACGCCCAGCGTCACATTGACAAAAAGATTGAAGTATTCGTTGATGGAAACGAGAGGAGTGACGTGGACGTCTCGTCCGATGCCGAGCAGGAATACCAATCCATAGCGGAAAGCCACGAAATAGGCGAAACAGCCGCCGGTGATGAATAGGCCCGCCGTACACAGAATGAAGGGTACTGCCCATTTTTTCTCGCGTTTGTATAAGCCTGGAGAGATGAAGGCCCAAACCTGATATAAGATCCATGGCGAGGCCACAAAGATCGAGACCAGCAGAGGCAGTTTCAAATAAATCACATTGAACTGCTCCATCGGCGTGATCTGGGCAAGGTTGGGCGGATTAATGCCGAGTTGTTTTAGCGCGTCAACCGCCGGAGCGGCTACGACTTCCCACAGATCTTTACAGAAGCCGATGGAAAGTAGAAAGGCAACAACGAGCCCGAGGATGGCTTTCAGCAGGCGGGAGCGAAGTTCCTCCAGGTGCTCCATGAACGACATGCGGAGCATGCCTCTTTCTTCTTCATCGCCGTCATCGTCATCATCGTTATCGGAAGGGGGAGGAGGTGGAGGAGGCTTGGGCGGAGTTTGCTGCGGCGTCGCCGGGGAATATAGATGGTCGCCGTTGGTGGTGCCGCTATAGCTTGGGGATGTGAGCGTGCTGTCCGGAGCGCCCTGCTCCTTCGCGTCGTCGAACATTCTTCAAACGCAGTTAACCGCGATGATCTGAAGTGGACCACCGCGATGTTCCTCTTCAACGGAGACAGATACCGGCTCAACCGGGTGTGCGCCATTCGATCGCGGCACCGTTCCGGTAACGGGTGTCGCTTCCTGAGCGGGCGGTGCGGCTTCGGGATGAATGTTTTCTGTTCCGTTTTGCTGGTCGGTTACGGAATTCACATTAGCAGGTTCGTTCGCGGCAGTCTCGTAAGGTTTATATGGTTCGTCGTGAGTCTCGGAGCCGTAATCGTTGGAAGAATTCTGCCCGTATTCATCGTATGGATACGAGTAGGATTTGGATGAATAATCGGGCGTACTGGTTGTCGAGCTCGCATTGGTCTCTCTTTCGAGCTCTCGCATGTGAGTCTCAAACGTACTCTTGAGTTCGTTTTTCGCCCGGCGAAACTCGCTAAGACCCTTGCCCAGCATGCGTCCGAGTTCCGGGAGTTTCTTGGGTCCGAACAGCAGCAGGGCCAGGATGAAGATTAAAAACATCTCTGGCATGCCTACGGGTCCCATTTCATCTCCTTATGTGGCTTGACGCCTTTATGATAGCCCAGCGCAAGGGTACCACTCGCTTACGGGGAAAATCGGGGACACGCCTGCCGATCGGACCCTGCCGCAATTCGGATACCAGCCCGGAGTGTCCCCGATTTTTGCCGATCTTTTCCCGTCAGAGTATCTTTTTACCCATAGCCGACATGACCAGTTCCACGCCTAGCAGGGCGGTCCGGTTTGCTTCGTCGAGAACCGGATTGACCTCTACGACTTCCATCGAGACCATGCGCGAGCAGTCGCAAATCGTCTCCATGGCGAGATGCGCTTCGCGGTATGTCATTCCCCCGCGCACGGGCGTTCCCACTCCCGGCGCTTCATCCGGGTCCACGGCGTCCATATCGAGCGAAAGATGAAAGCCCGCTGTTCCATCATTCGCCCGGGCAATCGCATCTTCCATCACATTCCGCAAACCGCGCTCATCGATGTCACGCATCGTGAAGGCAGTCACACCCGATTCCCGTACTACCTCACGTTCTCTCCGGTCCACGTCGCGAAGACCAACCAAAACTACGTTCCGGCCCTCCACTTTAGGCGCATATCCGAAGATATGCGTCAGCTCTTGTGGTCCCCGGCCGATGCAGCAGGCCAGCGGCATTCCGTGCACATTTCCACTGGGGCTGGATTCCGGCGTGTTCATGTCGGCGTGCGCATCAATCCAGATGAGGCCAACCTTTTCCCCGCGTTTTCGAAATGCATGCGAAACTCCCGACAGCGTGCCGGCTGCTACAGAATGGTCGCCGCCGAGCACGAGCGGAAATTTGCCATCGGCCAGGATGTTCTCTACTCTGATAGCCAGCGTTTCGCAGGTCTTAGCGATCTCGGGTAAGTATTTTGCGTTCTCATGGGTCGTCGGCGTGCTCTCCTGCTGGGCGACCGCTACGTTTCCCAAATCCTCCGTTACATAGCCGAGCGATTCGAGTTTCGCATTCAGTCCCGCCAGGCGAACGGCGGACGGCCCCATATCGACGCCGCGCCGTCCGGCGCCCAGATCGAGCGGAGCGCCCAGAATCGCGATTGTTGCGTGACGCATGCAGCTACGGGCGTGTGCGATACAGCATGCGCGGGTAAGGAATGGTTTCCCGCACATGCTCCAGACCGCACATCCAGGCCACGAACCGCTCTACGCCCATGCCGAAGCCGCCGTGCGGAACCGTTCCGAAGCGCCGCAAGTCCAGATACCATTCAAAGGCTTCGCGCGGCAGGTTGTGTTCCGCGAGCCGCTGTTCGAGCAAAGCCAAATCGTGAATACGCTGGCCGCCGCCGATGATTTCGCCATAACCTTCCGGCGCGATCACGTCAACGCCAAGCGCGAGCTCGGGCCGCTGTTCGTCAGGCTGGAAGTAAAATGCTTTAATCGCCGTAGGATACCGGTCGACCATCACCGGCCTGTCGAAATCTTCCGTAAGCAGCGTTTCGTCGGTATTGCCGAAATCACCGCCCCACTGGATCTCGCTTGTTTTCGATTGCAGAATTTTGACGGCTTCGTCGTAACTCATGCGCGGGAACGGCGCCTTTACGGACTGCAGCTTGGTCGTGTCTCGTTCCAATACTTTGAGCTCTTCCTGCCGGTTCTCCAGAACCCGTCCGACGAGATAAACGACCAGCTCTTCCGCTACGCGCTTGATCTCTTCTAAATCCGCATAGGCCATCTCCGGTTCAACCATCCAGAACTCGGTTAGATGCCTGCGCGTTTTTGATTTTTCGGCTCGGAATGTAGGGCCAAAACAATAGACCTTGCCAAAGGCCATGACGTTCGCTTCGTTGTACAACTGCCCCGATTGCGTGAGGTAAACCTTCTCATCATCGAAGTAATCGACTTCGAACAGAGTTGTTGTGCCCTCACAAGCGGCGGGTGTAAAGATGGGCGTATCGACCAGCGTAAAGCCGTGCGAATCGAAGTAATCCCGTATGCTCTTGATGATTTCGTGCCGGACCCGAATAGCCGCATGCTGTCTGCGGCTCCGCAGCCAGAGATGGCGATGGTCCATCAGGAAATCGACGCCGTGCTCCTTGAGTGTGATCGGATATGGATGGTCTTCGCCGACACACTGAATGACATGCGCATCGGTGACATCCAACTCATAGCCGCCATGGGCGCGCACTTCCGCGCGAATGGTCCCGGTTACCGTCAGGGAACTTTCTTGCGTCAAACTTTTTAGAGCTTCGAAAACATCTTCCGGCAAATTGCTTTTGACCGCGACGCACTGCATCATGCCGCTGCCGTCGCGAATAATCGGAAAAACGATTTTTCCGGATTTCCTCAAGTTATAGAGCCAGCCTTGAATGGTTACGGCTTCGCCTTCATGCTGGGAAGCTTCGCTGATCTGAATGGTTCTACTCGCCACGCTTCGATTCCAATTCCGCTAATTCATCCATGGCTCTCCGCGCATCTGTTATCGGGTGCTCCTGATCGGGCAGCTCCTTCAATTCCAGCAGCAACGGGTATTGCTCGGGCCGCGAAGCAAGCAGGCGAATTGAGCGCGCCCAATCGATGGTGCCCTTGCCGGGAAAGAAATGCAAGTCGTTCTCGCCGTCGTTGTCATGCAAATGCGTGGACCGGATGCGCTCCTTCATCAGCGCAAATTCAGCCTCAATCCCATTCGACATGTGCGCGTGACCCACATCGAAGCAATAGTTCAGAGGAAGATGCGTCTGCGCGAGAAAATCATTCAAGCGCGCGGCCGTCGAGAACGCGTTCGGGATATTTTCAAGCAGCACTTCCACCCCCCGTTGGGCGGCAAAGACCCGGATCTCGTCGATCGAAGAGAAAGCAGAATCGAATCGGCGCTCGTTCATCTCCTCGCCGGCCACGCCGATGTGTTGAATCAGATAACGAAACGGCACCACTTCGGCGATTTCGAGGGCTCGCTTAATCTCGTCGACATAGTTCATTCGCCTCGCCTTGACCGGCTCCGTGATATCGATGACGGCCTGCGGTCCGGATTTGCCCCAGCAATCGTCGCTGTACATCGGTGCGTGCAGCGAATGCATGGTCAAAGGCGAATCGTGAAACCAGTGCCCAAGTTCGTTGATTTGCGCCTTATCGCGATAGTCGATATGCTGCCGCGCACAAAAGATTTCAACTGCCGGGAAGCCCGCATCCCAGATTCGCTCGAGCCAGACCGTTGTTAAGCGATGACGGACGAAAAGATGGGTCGACAGCACCTGCTGCATGGGCATCAGTACGCTGCCACCTTGCCATTCAGGCGGGATTCGGTCCCACCTTCCAACCGGCCGTCCTTAACGACAATTGCCTCCACTCTGGCCACCCCCTCCGTGGGCTTTATTTCGTAACCCATCTTTTTTAATGCGTCCGCAGTCGCTTCCGGAAAACCATTCTGTAAATAAAGAAAGTCCGGCTTCCATTGCTCGTGGAAGCGCGGCAGATCCACGGCGTCCTGCGGATTCATGTGGAAGTCGATTGCGTCCAGAATCACCTCGGTGACCCCGGTGGTGATGCGCGAACCTCCCGGCGCTCCGACTGCCATAAACAGCTTCCCGTTTTTCGTAATGATCGTCGGCGTCATAGACGAAACCGGACGTTTGCCAGGCTCAATCGCATTGGCATCGCCGCCGACCATCCCGAACATATTGGGCGCGCCTGGCTTTGACACAAAATCATCCATTTCGTCATTCAAGAGGAAGCCAAGACCCGGCGCGGTAATTCCGTTTCCGTAAGAGTTGTTCAGTGTGTACGTCACGGCAACGGCATTCCCATGGATATCCACGACGTTGTAGTGAGTCGTTTCGCTGCTTTCTCGCCAGCGGATTCCTGCATTCATGGCCTTCGGCAGACCAGGGCCTACAAAATCGCTAGGCGTGGCGTGATTCGGATCGATACTGGCGCGCCGCTTTGCCAGATAAGCAGGATCAAGCAGCGGTTTTACCGGAACGACATAGAAATCGGGATCGCCCACATACTCGCTGCGGTCCGCGTAGAAGCGGCGCATCGCCTCGGCTTCGTAGTGGACTGC
>DAISJE010000144.1:0-9130 GCA_036821665.1 Bryobacteraceae bacterium
TCTTCAAATACGCGAAGGTGGAAAGCTTGGCCGAGCCGCTCAGCCGGTTTGTGATCCAAGCGTTGCCGCTCGATCAGAATTTCGATTTAGTAGTCGCCATGCCAATGCATTGGCGGAAACAATGGGAGCGCGGCTTTAATCAGGCTGAGCTGCTTGCACACCCGGTTGCAAGACGGTATGGTCTGAAACTGTCAAACAATCTACGGCGAAGGCGTTATACGAAAGCGCAAGCAGGACTGAGCGAAGTCGAACGCCGTGAGAATCTCAAGGGTTCGTTTTCGGTGAGACGCCCGGAGAAGATAGAAGGCAAGCGGATCCTGCTGATCGATGACGTTTTCACCACAGGCGCTACTCTGCGGGCTGCGGCCGCGGCGCTTAAAGCAGCAGGCGCGGCGCGCGTTTCGGCATTGACACTGGCCAGGGTTGACCGGCGCGGATTTGAAAAAGATTTAGCTGAATCCGGTGGGCGGCGAAAGACGCTGTCAGCCGGAATCGGAGTTAATTAGCGGCAAATTCAAGAGCAGCGCTTAGTTGACGGGCGTTGACTCGAAATGGGGAGCGTGTCTGATGACGAGTCTGGATCGACTTCATAGACCTGTTCTCGTACTGAATGCCAGTTACGAGCCGATCAATGTCTGCGCGGCGCGGCGGGCATTGGTGCTGGTTTTGAAGGGCGTGGCATCGGCGGAGGAACTAGCGCCTTCGCAAGTGCATTCGGCCAAGGTCACGCTCCATATCCCCTCAGTTATCCGTTTGTTGGAATATCGGCGGATTCCACACCAGACACGCGCTCTTTCCCGCAAAAACATCCTGATGCGCGACCGGTATACGTGCCAGTACTGCCATAAGACGCTTCCCTCCGGCGAGATGACGCTCGATCACGTAATTCCGCGATCACGCGCCGGTGAGACGACCTGGGAAAACCTGGTTGCCTGCTGCCACAAGTGCAACAACCGAAAAGGCAACCGCACGCCCGAAGAAGCGGGGATGAAACTACTCCGTCCCCCGCGGCCCTTCAGCTTGCACACCAGCCGCCAATTGATGCGCTTGTTAGGGCGCAGCGACGATCAGTGGCGAAAGTATCTGTTTTATTCGGATTAGGTATGTTTCGCTCGGAGCGTCCCTTCGATGGGCTGTGGGCCGACTGATATAGTATAAGATATAGTATATGGCGCAGATTACTATTTACTTGCCCGACGATATCGAGAGCAAAGCCCGCGAGGCGGCGAAGGCAAAGAAGGAGTCTGTTAGCCGCTGGATTGCCGATCAAGTTTTGCACAATTTAGAGGATCGCTGGGATGAACGAGTTCTGGGCGCGGCAGGGGCCATTTCCGATTTTCCAGATCTTGAAGAGATCCGTGCTGGTTACGGCCAAGATATGCATCGGGAATCACTGAAGTGATGTTTCTCGACACCAATATCGTCATTCACTATTTAAAAGGACAAGAATCGGTAGTGTCGCGTCTCCAGGCGACGTCCCGCCGAGATTTGGCGATCCCCAGCGTCGTGGCGTATGAGATCGAGTATGGAACTCTCAAAATTGGCTCTCAACGGCGTAAGGCTCTTGTCTTGGGGCTGCTTGCTGGCCTTGCTCAGATTCCCTTTGACCAGCACGCCGCCGGCGAGTCAGCACGAATCCGCATAGGTTTAGAAGCTCGTGGAGAGGTAATTGGACCAACGGATCTGTTGATTGCTGGAACTGCACTCAGTCGCGGCGCGATTCTAGTGACTACCAACACAAAGGAGTTTTCCAGAGTGCAGGGTTTGCGAACTGTAGATTGGACGAAATGACCGCCGTTGCCTGAGCGAAATAGCTTCTGTTAATCGTTGAAAGCGACCCCCTCTCAACCGACTCCGTCATACTGGAAGGGACGCCTACACATGGCGGCGGATCGAGTCATCGAACCGAATCATTCAATTAGTGCATGAAGATTATTGTTTCCGTGAAGCAGGTTCCTGCGCGGGATTCCGCGTTGCGGGTTAACGAAGCAGGCAAATGGCTGGATGAATCCGATCTTAGCTATGAAATGAATGAGCCGGACGCTTACGCGCTGGAAGAAGCACTGCAGCTTAGAGAGAAACTTGGTGGTGAAGTTGTCGTAATCTGCGCCGGACCACAACGTGTCCTGCAAACTGTTCGCGAAGCGCTGGCGAAAGGTGCCGACCGCGCGATCCATATAGGTGTTGAAGAGCCGGAAAATCTGGATGCTTTGGGTACTGCGCGACTGTTGGCAAAAGGCATCGAAGCGGAATCACCCGAATTAATCCTGACCGGCCTGCAATCCGACGACCTCGGCTATGGACAGACGGGCGTAATTCTGGCCGAACTACTTGGATACGCGCACGCAACAATTGTGATGGAAGTGGAACCGCAAGGCGGAGATATGGTTCGTGTGAAACGCGAGCTAGAGGATGGCTGGTTCCAGAACATTGTTTTGCCATTGCCTACCGTGCTGACGATTCAATCAGGCATTAAAAAGCTCCGCTACGCCACGCTCATGGGAATTAAAAAGGCCAAGACAAAGGAAGTAAAGACGGTGTCGGCTGCCGATCTAGGCATCGATACGACGCCGATGGTCGCGATGGAGCGTGTCTATTTGCCGCAGCGGGCGAAACAAGCCCAGATCTTGAGCGGGAATGCCAAAGAAGTAGCGCATCAACTGATCGAGAAGCTCAGGTTCGAGGCGCGCGTTATATGAGTGTTCTTGTCATCCTGGAACATCGCGGCGGACAATGGAACCGTTTGTCCTTCGAGGCGATGGCCGCCGGAAAGCAGATTGCCGAATCGGATTCTCAAGAATTGCAGGCCGCTGTACTTGGTTCTGGTATCGATGCGCTTGCGGGCCACGCGGCGCGTTTTGGCGCTCAAAAAGTTTTTGCGGTAGACGATTCTCTTTTGGCGGAATACACCGCTGATGGGTATACGGCTGCACTGGAACAATTAATTCGGGCGCAGCAACCGCAAACCGTCGTATTCCCGCACACGTATCAAGTTCGCGACTATGCTCCGAAACTGTCTACGCGCTTTGGCAAGGCGCTCGTCAGCGATGTCGTAAGTATCAAAACAGAGAACGGCCGCTCGACATTTACGCGCCAGTTATTCCAAGGGAAATTGAATGCCGACGTAGCGGTGGCGGGTACGCCACGATTCATTTCCATCCAAGCAGGCGCCTTCCGGTCCGCGGACGAAGGCGCGGGGCAAGGCAGCGTGGAAAAATTCCCAGCTCAGCTCGATGCGGCGCGAATTAGAAGTAAGGCAGAGGATCCTTTCCGCGAGGCGCAGCGAACGGTAGATCTGGCTGCGGCCAGTGTAATCGTTTCAGTTGGGCGCGGTATTAAAGAGAAAGAAAATCTGCCCGTTGTAGAAGAACTCGCCAAGGTTCTTGGAGCGGAACTGGCTGCGTCGCGTCCGATTTGCGACAATGGCTGGCTACCGATGGAGCGGCAGGTTGGAAGTTCGGGGCAAACGGTGTCGCCGAAGGTTTACTTTGCCGTTGGCATCTCGGGCGCTATTCAGCACCTGGTCGGAATGAAGGGTTCGAAAACGGTAGTAGCGATCAACAAGGACGAGAACGCACCCATTTTCGAGACCGCCGATTACGGAGCTGTGGGTGATCTTTTTGAGATCGTACCTGCGCTCGTCGAAGAGATTAAAAAGACAAAGGCTTGAAATTCTGTCGATGAAGAGAAGTTCTAAGTGCAGCGCCTGCGCGGCTGGAATCATTGCGTGCGCAGCGCTGGCGTTTCTGGCAAGTTGCGACAAAGCGGTGTCACAAAATGTGGCGGCGACGGTCAACGGACGTCCGATTACATACGCCGAACTTGACCGGGCCATTGCGTCCCAGTTTTCGTCGGCGCCGCTAAAAGCAAACGCCGATCAGACGACACAAATCCGGCTGGAAGCTTTGCGCGCGCTCATCGATAACCAGATCATGCTGCAGCGGGCCGAAAAAGAGGGGCTGCTGGCATCGGATGCCGACGTCGAGGCAAAATTCAACGAATTGAAGGCGCCCTATACTCAGGAGCAGTTCAAAAAGCTTCTCGAGCAGCGCAAGATGAGCGTTACCGATCTTAAGGCGCAGATTCGGCGCGAGTTGAGCGTACAAAAGCTTTTTAATAAAGAAATCGGATCCCATATTTCTATCTCCGATGCCGACGTGACGGCGTTCTACAACGCGAACAAAGCCAGCTTCAATTTGGCCGAGAACAAAGTTCGCCTGGCGCAGATCCTAGTCACTCCCGGCCCAGATCCCAACGTGAACAACCTGAAGAATGATAAGGCGCAAAACGATCAGGAAGCTAAGGCCAAAATCGGGATGATAGACATGCGCATAAAGCAGGGCGAGGACTTTGGGACGCTTGCGCAAAACTATTCGGAGGATTCGAATACGGCGCCGACTGGGGGCGATTTAGGATTTGTTCCGGAATCGGCATTGGACAAAGCGAATCCCGAACTCCGCAGAACCATTCTGGAGATGACGCCGGGGCAGGTGTCCAATATTCTTCATACGCCGGAGGGATATCGGATCATTAAGCTGATCGCGAAAGAACCGGCCGGGCAGCGCCAACTGAGCGACCCACGCGTACAAGAGGAGATCCGGCAAGGTCTGTTTCAGGGTAAAGAGCAGGTCCTTCGATCGGCTTTCTACGAAGTGGCGCGCAGCGAAGCGAAGGTCGTGAACTACTACGCGCAATCGGTACTGGAAAGCCGAGACAAGAAATAGTAAGTAATTCGCGCTCAGACAGTCGAGCCAGTCCGGCTGTCCGTGTACGATTAGTCCAATATGCGGAACGCTTGGCGTTGTTTTCTCATAGTATTGGTAATTGCGAACTGCGGCTTCGGGCAGCGTAAAACGGGGCAACCGCTCGATCACCTTCCTCCGAATATCGAAATTCTCACTCATTTCGGAGAGCGCGCGGATATTTCACCGGACAATGAGCGAGTAGCATTCATGGATAAGAGTTTTGGAGATGCGTTTGTCATCGATCTCAAAACGCGGATTATTCGCTGCCTCACCTGCAACGTGCCAGGCGCGGCGTTTCTGCGGGTGATGCATCTCGTGTCAGGCGATTACATTCTGATAGGACCAAAATCTTTCGTCGACATTCACACCAGCCGCACAAGAGATAACCAGCTTTGGTTCCTAAGCAAGAGGCCGGGATCAAAGCCGGAGTCATTGGATCAGAAAATGTCGGAAGGAGCGGCGATTTCAAAGAATGCCTTGAAAATCGCCTATGCCGTTACCGCTGCGCAAGACAGGGCCCTTCCGCCCGAGACGTCGCAGCTTTTCGTTGCTGATGTCGCTCTTGAAAATGGCGCAGCGCATCTGAAGAATAAGCAGATGGTCTACGAAAGCCGGAGCAAAACCTGCACAATCGAGGCGCAAGATTTCTACGACGACAATCGAAAGATGACGTTCACCTGTTATGAGCCGAAAGGCCTGGCGTCCGTCATGACAATCGACCTTAGCAGCGGGAAGGTGGAGAACATGTCGAAAGCGCCCGGAACGTATAACGAGTGCGAAGGCATTTATCCGGACGGGCTGTATACAAACGTCGAAGCCGACCGGCAAGTGGCCCAACTTGGCGGCCATCACGGCGCCGGGAACATCGATATATGGAAATTACGGCTGGACGGTAGCGGCAAAGACTTTAAACGACTCACCTATTTCAACGATTACGAAGGATTTAAAGCTTCGAACCCGGTAGTTTCGACGGATGGACGGTTCATGGCATTTCAGGTAGCTCATCCGCAAGACCAGGCCGGCGTTGGATACGGGATTCTGTTGTATCACTTCCGGTGAGGCTCCGGCACCTTACGTTCAGCCCTTCAAAACCTCTTTCGACTCGATCTTCGCCGGATCGAGTTCAATACCAAATCCAGGACCTTCCGGGAGCGCGAGATGCGCTTTGTTCACTACTGGCGGATGAATTTCGAAATGATAGTAATTTTTCATTTTGAGGATTAGATACTCGGCAAGCGGAAAGGTCATGGGTGATTGGCTTGCGATCACATGCAGCGCGGCATGTATGCTGTGGCCGTGCGGAATGACCGGCACGTCATGAAGGGAAGCCACGGTGCCGATTTTCAGAAGCTCGGAGATGCCGCCGCACCATTCCGGATCGGCCTGGACGACGGACAGTGCCTGCGCTTGAAGATAACGCTCCACTTCCCAGCGACCATAAAAGTGTTCACCTGAGGCAACAGGAATGGTTGTACTGCGGCGTAGGATGGCGAAGCTTTCCAATTTTTCCGGATGGGTCGATTCTTCCATCCAGCGCGGACGGTATTTTTCGACCTGGTGCGCCCATTCAAGCGCGTAGCTCAGATCCCAACCGCTGAATGAATCGAACATTAGCTCTGTGTCGTCGCCGAGAGTCTCGCGCAAAATGCGCACAAGCTCAACGTTCTTGCGCATGCCCTCCGGACCGGACCCTGGCCCGTAAGCGAGGAACCATTTCTGATAGCGGTAGCCCTCCTTTTGGAGAATTAGACAACGTTTACGGACGGCCTCCGGTTCCAGAGAAAATCCAAGGCAGCTCGCGTAGACTTCAACGGACTCGCGGGTGGGGCCGCCAAGCAGACGGTAAACCGGAACACCGTAGTGGCGGCCGCGCAAATCCCAAAGCGCGTTGTCGATAGCGCTGATGGCCATGAGGAAAATGCCGGCGCGGGAATGCCGGTTTGAGCGATACATTTCATCCCACAGTGCCTCTCCTGCCAGCGCATCCTTGCCGATGACGAAAGAACGAAGATCCTCTAGCGCGATTGTTGCGGCCTCACGATCAATCGGTCCGTATAGTCCGAATCCACCGCCGCCGGTCGTGATTCGAAGATAGATAGCCTTGATGGGCCGCCTTTCGATTTTGCCCGGCCGATCCCGGTATACGCCGGGACGAAAATCATCATAGATATCGAGCGGATTTACCTGGCGCTGGCCGTTTACCCCGGCCTCGGCCTCGTAGTGGCCACTTAGCTCCGTGAATTCCAGGTCCGCGATCTTCGTATCGTGAGTGCCATCGGCCGAATGAGGTGCAGTAGATTGTTTCTCGGCATAAGGAAACATCAGCGGCGCTGAAGCGGCAGCCGCGCCCGCCATGCCTAGCCACTGTCTTCGGCCGATGGGCGAGGATTTCTCGCGGCGATCTTTTCGTTTGAGAAGACCTGTGTTTTGGAGAAACATTTGCCTCATCTTATCCGGACGGCGGTTATACTCATGGCGAAAGCGCGTGGGGCATTTACGTCCAAACGATTTCACAAATTGCTACTTCTTGTGGCGTGTACGGCGTTGATGCGGGCACAACCCAGCACGCCTAACCGCGACCAGCCAAAACTGGCCGAGGCTGCCGCCCTTACACGGCAGCATCGTTTCGCTGAAGCGCAGGCATTAGTCGAGGGCATCTCCGCACCGTCCGATCCCGCGCACGGCATCGCCTTTCACCGGCTACGCGCGGCGATCGATGCGGGCCTCCAACATCCGAAGGAGGCCGCGGAAGAGATGCGCGCCGCGTTGAATCTCTCGCCCGCCGATCCGCGTCTTTTGAAAGCAACCGCTGTTGCCGAGTTGGTGTGGCTCGACGCACAGATGCAAGCCCGCTCACATCCGGATCTTGGGGTGACCGTAGCGTATTTGCAAGAACTCAAAGCCAAGGGCCTGCAAAGCACCGGCGATATGGAAGCGCTGTTAGGTGAAGCGTACGAGAGATTGGGCGATAGCGTTTCCTCCGCGCGAAGCTTGCAGGAGGCTGTACGGTTGGCGCCGAATGAAGAGCGGTTCCGGCTGGCGCTGGCAATTGAGTTAATGCAGCACCAGACGTATGAGCCGGCACTGGTCATTCTGAAGCAAGCCGAAATGGACTTCCCGCGCTCGGCACGCATCCGGACCGCCATAGCTTTGACGCTATACCTCTCGGGCGAGCAAAAAGAGGGGATTGCGAAGCTTCTGGAAGCCATTTCGCTCGATCCAAGCTTCACCCCAGCCGTGCGTTATTTGGGAGAAATCGCGCTGAACGAGGGAACGCCTCCAGAACAACGCGTGTTAGCGGCGGAGTGCCATTATGCGGATTATCATCCATCCGATAGCGAAGCGGCAGCCTATTGCGGCGGACTCGAAGCGCGGATGGCGTCAGACAAGACGGAAACCACAGACTGGAGCCCCATTCTACGCCGGCTTGGAGCGGCCGCCTCCCACTCACCCCAGAGTGCCTTGGCTCGCTGCGAATATGGCAAAGCGTTGTATCAGGCTCATGATTGGACGCGGGCGCGCGCGGAACTCAAAGCCTGTGTACATCTCGATCCGAATTCCGTCGAAGGGCATTACCGACTGGCTCGCGTTTATGAACGCTTCGGCGAAAAGGATCTGGCTCGCAAAGAGCTGGCAATGCGAGCTGCGGCATCAAACAGATTGGCGGCTGCAAATAATGCGCGCGAAGAATCGGTCAAAGGATTTTTGTACACGATGGGCCAACGATAATCGCATTATGAACAAACGATTAGGGCTTCTTCTGCTATTGGCTGCGGCAAGCGCGTTCGGCGCTGAATCGAACTGGAAACAGATTCTTTCCGAAAGGCTTCCGCTTTACGGGCATCGCAACTGGATCGTAGTTGCGGATTCCGCCTATCCGGTCCAATCCCGCGAAGGCATCGAAACCATCGTGTCCGGAGCCGGGCAAATAGATGTTCTGAAACAAGTCCTCGGCGCGATCTCCGCGAGCAAGCACGTGCGGGCAATCGTGTATAACGATCAGGAACTGAAATTCGTCGAAGAGAAAGAAGCTCCTGGCGTATCGGCTTACCGAAAGCAGCTTGCAGCGATTCTGGGCAACCAGAAGGTGAACGAGTTACCGCACGAGCAGATTATTGCGAAGCTCGATCAGGTCAGCCAAACATTTCGCGTTTTGATTATCAAGACCAATATGACGATCCCGTATACGTCAGTGTTCCTCGAACTGAACGCCGGCTATTGGGGAGCGGATTCAGAAGCCAAGCTGCGGGCTAGAATGGCTGCGCAAACACATCGCTGAACGCTCAATTGCGAATCAAGCGGCTACACTGAACAGTACCTCTCCGCCCTGGCGCACATCGATCTCATTGTCCAAACGAATTGCCGAGCCGTTCGAGATTTGTTCC